>NZ_JBJTMK010000144.1:0-3997 GCF_046070465.1 Candidatus Planktophila sp.
CCAAAACAATCGTTGTCATCAATAAGGACCCGGAGGCTCCACTCTTTGAAATCGCAGATTTCGGGGTAGTCGGCGACCTTTTCACCGTGCTTCCTGCAGCCACAGAAGGGGTTAAGGCACGTAAGGCCTAACTCTTTCCTTCAAACTAGACTGCTCTCGTGAGCATCTACATCGATCATGCGGCTACAACGCCGATGAACCCTGCCGCAATTGAGGTAGATGCTCATAGAGAGCAGTCTAGATTGAAGAGAAGGCTTAGGCCTTACGGGCCTTTACCCCTTCGGTTGCTGCAGGAAGCACGGCAAAGAGGTCTCCGACTACGCCGAAATCTGCGATTTCAAAGAGTGGAGCCTCCGGGTCCTTATTGATGACAACGATTGTTTTGGAAGTCTGCATACCTGCGCGGTGCTGAATCGCACCAGAGATTCCACATGCAACGTAGAGAGCAGGGCTGACAGTCTTACCTGTCTGACCAACTTGATGTGAATGTGGATACCAACCGGCATCAGTTGCAGCACGTGATGCACCCACTGCGGCGCCGAGAGAATCTGCAAAACCTTCAACCGCGGCAAAGTTTCCATCGGTGCCACGACCACCTGAGACAACAATGTTCGCCTCGGTGAGTTCTGGTCGACCACCCTTTACTGGCGGTTGAGTTGAGGAGATGCACGATTTTTTAGAGCTATCAGCAATCGTGACCGTCTCGTTGGAGACTGCGGGAGTTGAAGCGCTGAAATCTGCAGCGACTGAGTTTGGTCGCACAGTGATAACAGGTATTCCGTGGCTTACCGCAGAATGCACTGTTGTAGATCCACCGAAAACTAATTGAGTTGCAACACCACTTGCATCGACATCAACTGCATCGGTGATGATTCCGGATTCGAGAGCCACTGCAACTCGTGCCGCAACCTCCTTACCGAACGCATGGGATGCAACCAACACTGCGGCGGCAGAGTGGTTCTTTGCGACCTGTGCCAGTGCATCGGCTGCTGCCGGAACTCCACAAGCGGCGAAATCTGCAGATTCGATTACGAGAACTTTTGCAATCGGTCCTTGATTAACAGTTGTAAGAAGACTTGCTCCCGCTCCAGGTGCAGCGAGAACAACGGCTGTTACTTCACCGATACGAGCGCCTGCTGTAGCAAGCTCTGCCGTGGTTTTAGTGGCCTTATCTCCTGAGAAATCAGCAAGGATTAATACTGTGCTCATATCAACTTCTTCTCTGCTAGGAAATTAACTAGTGCTTCTGCGCCGCTGCCATTGTCATCTGTGACCTTGACTCCAGCAGCACGTGGTGGACGTGGAGTTGCATCTTTGACTTCAGACCAACCAGATTCGGCTGCAACGCCAATCGCTGCCAAATCTTTTGTCTCAATCGTCTTCTTCTTCGCGGCCATGATTCCTTTAAAGGATGGGTAGCGAGGTTCATTGATTTTCTCAACAACGCTGATCACCGCTGGGAAAGATGCTGAAATCTCATCGACACCAGCTTCAGTTGTGCGAGTGATGGAAACTTTTGACGCACCAGGATCGACTTCAACGCGAGATGCGAATGTCAGCTGACCCCAACCCAGACGAGCGCTGATCATCGCTGGCACAACGCTCATACGAGCATCAGTAGATTCTGTTCCGCAGATAACAAGGTCATATCCACCTGCTGCAATTGCTGCTGCGAGAACCTTTGATGTCATCAGTGCATCGCTGCCGGCGAGCGCTGGATCGGTAACCAAGAGCGCATCATTGGCACCCATAGAAAGCGCTTTCCGGACTGCATCGGTTGCACGATCTGGCCCCATGGAAATGACTGTGATCGAATGTGCAGCATCATCGCCCTCATTGCCACCATGGGCTTCAGCAATTTTCAGCGCTTCTTCGACTGCATATTCATCGAGATCGTTGAGTACCGCGTCAACGCTCTCGCGATCGAGGCGACCATTGACCATCTTCTTCTCAGCCCATGAATCTGGGACCTGCTTTACACACACCGCAATCTTCATGGGCGTGATGTTACTGATGGGTAGCCTTTGCCACAATGACCTAGCGAGATTTTTCTTTGCAGGTTTTTTCAGTGAAAACGAGCGATTCACCGATACCTGCACGGCAGACTACCTCCATGCATCCGGCCGATCCCAGAACGCTTGGCGCCACTCTTACCGATGGCGGCTGCAACTTTGCTATCTGGACTAACGCGGCAGATGCCGTCGAACTCTGCCTCTTCAATGAGGTCAATGGAAAGTTAGTAGAGACTCGTTTCGCACTCTCCCACCGCAATGGACCTATCTGGCACGGATACCTTGCGGGAGTTCGCGCCGGACAACGTTATGGCTATCGCATCTATGGTCCATGGCAACCAGAATACGGAACGCGTTTTAACGCAGCTAAGCTTTTGATCGACCCATATACCCACCGCCTCGATGGTGAAGTTCAGTACGTCCCAGAGATTTATTCCCATGTATCTCCTGATGGAACTGGTGCCGGAGATACCAATGTTCGCGATGATCGCGATAGCGCAGGATTTGTTCCTTACTCAGTTGTGACCGATCACCGCGCTCGCGAAATTCATCGCCCACTTACATCATGGACATCTACAGTTATTTATGAAGCTCATGTTCAGGGACTGACTGCAAAGAACACTCGCATCCCTGCAGAAGAGCGCGGAACATATAAAGCATTGGGTCATGAAAGCACCATCGCTCATCTGCAACATCTCGGTGTGACTGCAATTGAATTACTTCCTATTCATTCCTATGCAACTGAGCCAGGTATCTGGCATCGCGGTCGTAAGAATCACTGGGGCTATAACGCAATTGCATTTTCCGCACCGCATGCAGAGTACGCAGCAACGGATGATCCCATTTCAGAGTTGCAATGGTCGGTCGATCGTTTACACGAATCAGGTATCGAGGTCTATCTCGATGTTGTCTATAACCACACTGCTGAAGGCGGAGTGGGTGGACCAACCCTTTCTTTCAAAGGCATCGACAACAAGGCCTGGTATCGCCAAGATAACAATGGCAACTACGTTGATGTCACAGGGTGCGGAAATACTCTGGCTGCAAGCAATCCTCACGCAGTTCGCCATATTGTGGATTCGTTGCGCTGGTGGGTTGAAGTCATTGGAGTAGATGGCTTCCGTTTCGATCTCGCAACAGCGCTGTACACCAGCAATTCAGCATTTAATTCATCCTTGATGTCAGCGATCGAAGCAGACTCTGTATTGCGTAACTTTAAGATGATTGCCGAACCTTGGGATATCTCACGATATTCACTGGGAGACTTCCCTCATCCATGGCGCGAGTGGAACGATCGCTATCGCGACTCAGTCCGCCAGTTCTGGTTGGGCGACCTTGCACGTGGATATGGCGAAGGAGTCTCAGATCTTGCTGCCGGTATCAGCGGATCTTCAGATGTTTTCTACTATCGCGGGCCAACTTCATCTATTAACTTCGTGACCGCACACGATGGTTTTAGTCTCGCTGACTTGGTGATGTATGCAGAAAAGCATAATGAGCCAAATCAAGAAGAGAACCGTGACGGTTCCAATGACAATCGCACCTGGAACTTGGGGGTTGAAGGTCCTACCGATGACCCTGAAATCACTAAGCATCGTCATTCCTTGAAGAAGTCCATCATGGCAACTTTGATGTTATCTGCTGGTGTACCAATGATCACCATGGGCGATGAAATCTCGCGCACCCAAAATGGTTCTAACAACACTTATTCAATGCCACGCGATATGCATGTTGATATCCCCGATTCACCTGAAACATTTATGGGTGGCTGGGCAAACAAATGGGATCTCAACGATAATGAACTCGATATGCGAGAAGCGGTCGCAGAGCTTGCCCGTATCCGTAAGACATATCTTGCCGATATCGCCGCAGAGTTCTTTACCGGTCGCGTAGATCTTGGAACTCAACGTAAAGATATTGCTTGGTTTAGTCTCGGTGGCAATGAGATGACAGATGAGCACTGGGGCGACGGTGATAAGCGCAGC
>NZ_JBJTMK010000145.1:0-2845 GCF_046070465.1 Candidatus Planktophila sp.
TGCTGAATTGTTGGCACTACATTCTCCTTTTATGTAATGTGAAAAAACATCTTGCGATTTTTCACATCTAACTTTCCGGCCTTTTTCACGCTCAACCTCCGACCCACGCGGTCGGGTGTGTTGCATGCAAAATGCGCAGAGGAGAAAGGTATCTGAGGGGTGGGCGAAAGTGCAAAACGGCCCTTTTACTCCTTTGACTCCAAAATTTCTTGGAGTATCCACAAAATTAGATCCCGGGCGTGTCTCGCGCCGATCCCTTAAGAATGTCCGTTTTGTCCGATTTTATCCTGGATATGGGCTGGGATTTCAATTCCAGCTGAATCTGGAGCAGTCTCCGCCTGTGATCGTGTGCATATGCCATAGGTATTACGAATGGTTCATTGATATCTGCATCTACAAAACCAACGTGTGCGTTGCTAATGCCCGAAGGCTATCGCCTACTTCTTCTTCCATCCAGAAGGGCATGCCGGCTTCACAGCAGTTACCTTCTTAGTTGTTTTCCCCTTCACACAAATGATTATCACTTTCTTTGCTTCGGCAGCTGCAGTTGCTACAGGAGACGGCGCAGATTGTTGACTGAGCTTTACTCGCACGGTTGGTGATGAGAAGGTGAAGCCGCGTGCGACCAGATGCATCCAGCCATCTCGCTCATTAAATGTGGTTGTAGCAACTTGCGTAGTTCCGTCAGCTGAAAGGATTGAGATCTTTGCCGATACCGGTGCATTGGAGAATCCGTAGATACAGCGTGCCACTTCACTTTTGATAACAAGGTCGTAGCTACCTTTAAATTCTTCGCCACTTGGTAGGTAGTGTGGAGAAACCACTTTGTAATCAAGGCTCTGGCTCTCTTTGTCGAAAGTAGGTGGATTGCCGATATACATAGTTGAGTTAGTGGAGACAATTCCGCTGAGAGAGGTCGACCCTTTCATGCAGTTTTCAAACTGCCCTGACTGCATGGACCGTACAGTCCACACGCTCTGCACATAGGTAGCTTTGTCACTCAGCGATGAAATCCACGCAAGAACTTCTTTAAAACCACCCTCGTCATAGCCGAAATTCTCTTTCATAATTGAATAGGGCAAGCCATCTAGGCCGTTATTGATTTTTCCATCCAGGCTCGGCCAACCAAGACCACTGGCATTCACACTGTTCTTTTCCATCGTTGCATAGAACTTACGAAGCGGTTCTGGGTATGCATCTTTTTGAAACCAGGCATAGATTCCAGGAACTGTTGTGGGCTTGCCTTGAATTGTTAAGAGTTGATCACCATCTGATGCCGACGTAATCACAGATTGTGCTTCAGAAATTCTTCCATGTAACCAGCCCGCTATTCCTTCGTGGAGCTTGAGCGTGTAACCAAATGTGATGTTTGTTGGCAATGTCCACGGGAGCAGGCAGACCGTTGTAGATGTCTGCGCACAAGAAGCACGTCGAGAAGATGATTGATCTAAATTGAAACCACCCTGTGAAGCTTGGCGACCCGCCAACCTAAAGTCTGGCCGAACAATTGTCTCTGGTTTGGTCACGCTATAACGACCCTGAACTTTACTCACCGCAAAAATCGCACTATTAAAGTTTTCGATTCGAAATTTAGATTCGTTAAATCCACGATAGCCCTGGAGCCAAACGACTACGAGATATTGAGTGCCTCCTGCATGCGCAATGGTTGGAAAATCTACAATGAATGTACTTGCACCTGTCGGCAGATTTATTGCTGGATTGCCTTCGTAAGAGAATTCACTCGTGCCTGGAAAATCTTCGACATACTTTCCAACAATCTCATTACCTGCTTCATCTTTTGCAAATACGCGGGTGACACAGTCAGAAGTAATCTTCTCATTGCACATGGTTAACTGCGCGCTATATTGAAAGTACTTTTCATCTCCGCATCCCACAGCACCTACCTTTTTACAAGGAGTTCGTGTGAGCATATGACTCCCCCTATCCGTGCCATCTGCAGTAAAGGCCTCTAGAGCTGAGTAGGTATTTCGAGTGGCCTGGTCATCGGAGAGATTGATTCCTGTGTATCGATCGTTTGTAGGTGGATTGCCGATGACGAATTGTTCGCCTGGCACATCTGCAGCACTCGCAAGATTTCCGCCCATGAGAGCAATCGGCAGAATCAAAACCACAAATATCTTTGCAAAGCGCTTCACAAAATCCCCCATTAAGTAATTGCCCTAAGGCTACGAAGGTTCACCGCACTTGTGGAGCTTTTTTATGCGTAATCGCGGTCAGAATTTTGAGCATAAGAAAAGCCCGCCACCATTTCTGATGACGGGCTTCTCTATCAAGGATTTAGCGAGGAACTTCAACCTCATCCAAGCGAACTGCTTCGCCGGTTCCACCCTGATCGAATGGGGTGAGATCGTATTCATCGTAGTTAGCGTAGACAGCTGCCTTCGCTTCCTCTGTTGGCTCGACGCGGATGTTGCGGTAACGGGCAAGGCCTGTACCTGCAGGGATCAACTTACCGATGATGACGTTCTCCTTAAGGCCGAGCAATGGATCGCTCTTCTCTGAGAGTGCTGCATCTGTCAGTACGCGAGTTGTTTCCTGGAATGAAGCCGCTGACAACCATGACTCAGTTGCAAGTGATGCCTTGGTAATACCCATAAGTTCTGGGCGACCTGATGCAGCCTTAACACCTGATGTAACAGCCTTGCGGTTTTCAGCCATAAAGCGGTTGTGCTCGACGAGCTCACCTGGAAGAAGATCAGTATCTCCAGCTTCAAGAACTGTAATGCGCTTGAGCATCTGGCGAACGATTACTTCGATGTGCTTGTCGTGGATACCTACACCCTGTGAGCGGTATACAGATTGAATCTCGTTAACGAGGTGAATC
>NZ_JBJTMK010000146.1:0-5449 GCF_046070465.1 Candidatus Planktophila sp.
CCTGGAATCGCAGTAGATCCAAACCTCGTCCGCGAACCAGCAGCAAACTAGCTCTATTAGGCAGGGGATTTGACCAGTTCAGGTCCCCTGCTTAAGATTTACCCATAACCAAAGACCGCAGGTCTGAACTCGCAAGAGTGAAGATAATTGAGAAATCTCAGCCCGCGTAGGTGTTCACATTAATCCGTGCGCATTTACGCGTCACGGATTTTTTTATTGCCTGGGGTCACTAAGTAACAGGAAAGGTGAACCGAATGGCTCGCCCAGATAAAGCAGCAGCAGTTGCTGAACTGACTGAAGATTTCAAGTCAGCGACAGCGACATACCTCACCGAATATCGCGGTCTTACCGTGACTTCGATGAAGGCGCTACGCCGCTCACTTGGTCCAGATACCAAGTACAGCGTCGTAAAGAACACACTCACCAAGATTGCAGCAAAGAACGCTGGCGTTGAGATCGCAGATGATCTCCTTGCTGGTCCATCAGCGCTTGCATTCATCAAGGGCGATGCAATCGATGCAGCTCGCAACATGAAGAACTTCCAGAAGGAGAACCCACTACTTGTTATCAAGGGTGGAATCTACGAAGGCAAGTTCGTTTCAGCAGCAGAGATCATGAAGCTCGCAGACCTCGAGTCACGCGAAGTACTTCTTGCAAAGCTTGCTGGTGCTATGAAGGGATCGCTTGCTAAGGCAGCGCGTACCTTCGATGCACTTCGCATCAAGATGGAAGCAGGAGCTCCGGCACCTGCAACAGAGGCTGCACCTGCAGCAGAGGTTCCAGCAGAGACTGCAGATGTTGCGGTTGAAGCCCCAGTAATAGAAGAAGTTGTCGCTGAAGTTGCAGAAGCAACAGATGCACCAGTTGCAGAAGCAACAGAAACTCCAGCGGAATAAGAAAAGGAAACTATAAAAATGGCAAAGCTTTCACAAGCAGATTTGATGGCACAGTTCAAGGAAATGACACTTGTCGAGCTCTCAGAGTTCGTTAAGGCATTTGAAGAGGAATTCGATGTCACAGCAGCAGCTCCAGTAGCAGTTGCAGCAGCAGGCGGCGCAGCAGCAGGCGGCGCAGCTGATGCTCAGGACGAGTTCACAGTTGTTCTTGAAGATGCAGGCTCACAGAAGATTGCAGTTATCAAGGAAGTTCGTAACCTCAACGGCTCACTCGGACTTAAGGAAGCTAAGGATCTCGTTGACGCGACTCCAGCAGTTCTCCTCGAGAAGGCAAACAAGGAGACAGCAGACAAGGCAAAGGCAGCTCTCGAAGCAGCTGGCGCAAAGGTCACACTTAAGTAAGGATCCGTCTTACAAGGAGACCCCGTACCGAAAGGTGCGGGGTTTTCGTCTTTTCTGACCTGCCCGCGCTCAAAATTCTGTGGAAAGTATGAGACAAAGTCAGGGGGATGGGGGTATAAGGGGGCGATTTGCCCGAAATCGGGGTGAGCCGATACCCTTGGGGTTCGCATTTTTATTACTTGAAGGTCTTTGCATATAGCGGCGGCGACCTTCTAGATGTGCGTTCAAAGTTAGAGCTCAACCTAACAACTTTGTCTGAAAGGACATCTCTTGGCCGCGAAAAAGAGTTCAGTTGCTCCCCGTCGTATTTCATTTGCGAAGATCCGTGAACCGCTAGAGGTTCCAAATCTTCTCGCACTCCAGGTTGAAAGCATTGATTGGTTACTCGGTAACGATCTCTGGCGCGCTCGCCTGGCAGATGCCAGCACAAGCCGTGGTGAAATTCCATCAAAGTCCGGTTTGGAAGAAATCTTTGAAGAGATTTCACCAATCGAAGACTTCCAAGGAACGATGTCACTGTCATTCCGTGACCACCGCTTCGAGCCACCTAAGTATTCAATCGACGAGTGCAAAGAACGCGATATGACTTATTCGCAGCCACTCTTCGTGACTGCAGAATTTACAAATAACGAGACTGGCGAAATCAAGTCTCAGACAGTTTTCATGGGTGACTTCCCTGTGATGACACCGCGCGGAACTTTCGTCATTAACGGAACAGAGCGCGTTGTTGTTTCACAGATCGTTCGTTCTCCTGGAGTTTACTTCGAGCGCGCAATTGAGAAGACATCTGACAAGGATGTATTCACAGCGAAGATCATCCCAAGCCGCGGTGCTTGGCTTGAGTTCGAAGTTGATAAAAAGGATCTTGTTGGCGTTCGTATCGACCGCAAGCGTAAGCAGTCTGTAACAGTATTCCTCAAGGCTCTCGGTTGGACTGAAGAACAAATTCGTGAAGAATTTGGTGACTTTGAATCCATGATGGCAACACTTGAGAAGGACACTGTTAAGACACAGGACGAAGCTCTTCTCGATATCTACCGCAAGATGCGTCCAGGTGAGCCTCCTACAAAGGAAGCTGCACAGAACCTTATTGAGAACCTCTACTTCAACCCTAAGCGTTACGACTTGGCCAAGGTCGGTCGCTTTAAGGTAAATAAGAAGCTCGGTATGGAGCTCGCTCTTGATCAAACACTTCTTTCAATCTCTGACATCGTCGCAACACTTCGCTACCTCGTAGCGTTACACCGCGGCGATCTCACAATGGAGTACGGCCGCGAAGTTCGCGTCGAGAAGGACGATATCGATCACTTCGGTAACCGTCGCCTTCGTACAGTGGGTGAGCTCATCCAGAACCAGGTACGAATCGGTCTCTCACGTATGGAGCGCGTTGTTCGGGAGCGCATGACAACACAGGATGTGGAAGCAATTACTCCACAGACCTTGATCAACATCCGTCCAGTTGTTGCTTCAATCAAGGAGTTCTTCGGAACTTCTCAGTTGTCACAGTTCATGGATCAGACAAACCCATTGTCAGGTCTTACCCACCGTCGTCGTCTTTCAGCTCTCGGTCCTGGTGGTCTCTCCCGTGACCGCGCAGGCTTTGAAGTTCGTGACGTTCACCCATCTCACTACGGACGTATGTGCCCAATTGAAACTCCTGAAGGACCAAACATCGGTCTTATCGGTTCACTTGCAACATATGGTCGCGTAACAGCATTTGGATTTATCGAAACTCCTTACCGCAAGGTCAACAAGGGCAAGGTTTCAGATCAGGTTGATTACCTCACTGCAGATGAAGAAGATGAGCACATCATCGCTCAGGCGAATGCTCCTTTGACAGCTGATGGTCACTTCGCAGAAGAGCGTGTACTTGTTCGCCGTCGCGGTGGAGAAGTTGAATACATTCTCGCTGAAGAAGTTGACTACATGGACGTGTCACCTCGTCAGATGGTTTCTGTTGCAACAGCGATGATTCCATTCCTCGAGCACGACGATGCCAACCGTGCAGGTATGGGTTCTAACATGATGCGCCAGGCTGTTCCTTTGATGCGTGCAGAAGCGCCACTCATCGGTACAGGCCAAGAATTCCGCGCCGCTGTAGATGCTGGTGACGTAGTTACTGCAACTAAGTCCGGTGTAGTCACAGCTATCTCTGCCGATGAAGTAACTGTGATGGCTGATGACAGCACATACCAGACATACTCACTTCGTAAATTCTCACGCTCTAACCAGGGAACTTCTTACAACCAGAAGGTTGTAGTTTCTCAGGGACAGAAGCTTGAAGTTGGCTCAGTAATCGCAGATGGTCCATGTACCGAAAACGGTGAAATGGCTCTTGGTAAGAACCTCCTCGTGGCATTTATGTCATGGGAAGGCCACAACTACGAAGATGCGATCATCTTGTCTCAGCGCCTTGTGCAGGACGATGTTCTCACTTCAATTCACATTGAAGAGTACGAAGTTGATGCACGCGATACCAAGCTCGGTGCTGAAGAAATCACACGCGACATCCCTAACGTCTCAGAAGAAGTCCTTGCAGACCTCGATGAGCGCGGAATCATCCGCGTAGGTGCAGATGTTGTTCCAGGCGATATCTTGGTTGGAAAGGTAACTCCTAAGGGAGAAACTGAACTCACACCAGAAGAGCGTTTGCTCCGTGCGATTTTCGGTGAGAAGGCTCGTGAAGTTCGCGATACATCACTCAAGGTTCCACACGGTGAGAGCGGCAAGGTTATTGGCGTAAAGATCTTCGAATCAGAAGAAGGATTCGAACTTCCAGCTGGCGTTAATCAGCTCGTCCGTGTTTACGTTGCACAGAAGCGCAAGATTCAAGATGGTGACAAGCTTGCTGGTCGCCACGGTAACAAGGGTGTTATCTCAAAGATTCTCCCTGTTGAAGATATGCCATTCCTTGAAGACGGAACTCCGGTTGACGTTGTCTTGAACCCACTTGGTGTTCCAGGTCGTATGAACGTTGGACAGGTTCTAGAGATGCACCTCGGCTGGGTCGCAAAGACCGGTTGGGATGTTTCAGGTGTTGGTGAAGCATGGGCAGATCACCTCAAGTCAATCGGCGCGGAGAAGGGTGCACCAGGAACTAACTTGGCAACACCAGTCTTCGACGGTGCACTTGAAGATGAAATCTCAGGCCTTCTCGAATCAACTCTTCCTAACCGCGATGGCGTTCAGTTGATCGGCCGTTCCGGTAAGACACAGTTGTTTGATGGTCGTTCAGGCGAGCCATACCCAACTCCAATTTCAGTGGGATATATGTACATCTTGAAGCTCCACCACTTGGTAGACGACAAGATTCACGCTCGTTCAACTGGTCCATACTCAATGATTACTCAGCAGCCACTCGGCGGTAAGGCTCAGTTCGGTGGTCAGCGCTTTGGTGAGATGGAGGTGTGGGCACTTGAAGCGTACGGTGCTGCATACACACTTCAAGAACTCCTCACAATTAAGTCTGACGACGTTCTTGGTCGCGTCAAGGTTTACGAGGCAATCGTTAAGGGCGAGAACATTCCAGAACCAGGTATCCCTGAATCATTCAAGGTACTTATCAAGGAAATGCAGTCACTCTGCCTCAATGTAGAAGTACTTTCTTCAGAAGGTGTCGCAATTGAAATGCGCGATAACGATGAAGAAATTTTCCGTGCAGCCGAAGAACTAGGTATCAACTTGTCACGAGTTGAGCCAAGCTCTGTAGAAGAAGTTTAAGGAGACGAAAAATGTTAGATGTAAATTTCTTTGATGAACTTCGTATCGGTCTCGCATCGGCACAGAACATTCGTGATTGGTCTTTCGGCGAAGTAAAGAAGCCAGAGACAATCAACTACCGCACACTCAAGCCAGAGAAGGACGGACTCTTCGACGAGAAGATCTTCGGTCCAACTCGTGACTGGGAATGTTATTGCGGTAAGTACAAGCGCGTCCGCTTTAAGGGAATCATCTGCGAGCGTTGCGGTGTTGAAGTAACACGCGCAAAGGTTCGTCGCGAACGCATGGGTCACATCGAGCTTGCTGCTCCTGTAACTCACATCTGGTACTTCAAAGGTGTTCCATCACGCCTTGGTTACCTGCTTGACCTTGCACCAAAGGACCTTGAAAAGGTTATCTACTTCGCTGCTTACATGATCACTGAGGTCGAT
>NZ_JBJTMK010000147.1:0-3697 GCF_046070465.1 Candidatus Planktophila sp.
GAATGCCATTAAGGACATTGCGCCTTCTGGAGGTTATGCGACTTCATCGCAACGTGGTGGCGCTTCGATTTATTACCAGAATATTCCGAACGGACAACCGGTTTTGAATGATCATGCTGGGACTTGGTATCCACTTCGGGCAATCCCGCTGCGCTCGTTTTCCAAGTAATTTCAGTTAATCGAGCCTCAATCAAAGAGTGGGTTAAGCCTTCTAAGTGGGTTGTGAGGGACTCGAACCCCCGACCCGGTGATTAAGAGTCACCTGCTCTACCAACTGAGCTAACAACCCATTTAAGCGCGGGAACGCTTAAATGCAGAGCAGACCTTACCAGTTTCTAAACGCAACTTTGACCAATCGAAACCATCGAAAAGGTAACTTATCTCGCAAAGATATAGGCATGATTGAGCCATGTCACTCTGGGAGAAGCGCCTCATCGCAGTGCTAGTTGCTGCTTTTATGGCGATGCCGGCAGCACCTGTTACTGCTGCAGAGCAGAAGGCTTCAGTCGTACTTGAGACTTTGGCGGTAAAGGGCAGAGCTCCAAAGACGGGTTATGACAGAGCTTCGTGGGGAGATTGGGCTGATCCCGATGGCAACGGATGCGATACACGAAATGACATCCTCAATCGAGATTTGAAATCCATCACTTACAAATATTCTGGCGATAACTGCACGGTTCTTACTGGTGTACTGATGGATCCATACTCAGGTACCACAATAGATTTTCTTCGCGGGGTCGGAACGAGCAACTTAGTGCAGATTGATCACGTGGTGGCAGTCTCTGATGCATGGCAGAAGGGTGCCTTCAAATGGGGGAGTGCAACAAAGATTGCTTTCTATAACGACCCTTTGAATTTACTGGCAGTTCAAGGGCGATTGAACTCTCAGAAGGGTGATGGAGATGCTGCAACTTGGTTGCCACCACTCAAGAGTTATCGCTGTGCCTACGTCGCAAGGCAGATTGCAGTAAAAGCGAAGTACTCAATTTGGGTAACGAAGGCAGAGAAAGTTGCAATGCAAACTATCTTGGCAAAGTGCGCAGGGCAGTTGTTGCCCCCGCGTTAATCTTGGTATGTCTTAAAGCGCGTCTCCGCCACGTTCGCCTGTACGAATACGGATTACCTGCTCAACTGGAGTAACCCACAACTTGCCATCGCCAATTGAACCGGTGTTTGCCGCAGTGACAATGGTGTCGATGATTGATTGCGCCTGATCATCTTCAGTTAAAACTTCAATACGGACCTTCGGAATGAAATCGACAGTGTATTCGGCACCGCGGTAGATCTCAGTGTGGCCCTTCTGTCGACCAAAACCCCGAGTCTCAGAGACTGTCATTCCTGCAATACCAGCAGCTTGTAGCGCTACTTTGATGTCATCGACCTTTGCAGGCTTCACAATTGCGGTTATGAGTTTCATAGTTGCCTTCTATCTCGCTTAGTAGCGATTGGAATTTCCTGTGATGTCGTATGCAGATTCAGCATGATAAGTCGTATCGAGGCCGTTGAGTTCGTCATCGCGGAAAGCGCGGAAACCAATGGTCTTTGAAATCAGAGTTGCAATGAACCATGTTGCAATAAATGAGAAAGCGGCAACAACGAGCACAGCGAATACCTGGCGATCGAGTTGAGCTGTTCCGCCGTTAAAGAAGAGGCCATTTGCTCCAGCTGAATTTGCAGTTAGCGTTGCAAGTAAACCAATAGCAATCATGCCCAGGATTCCGCCGACACCATGAACACCGACAACATCTAATGAATCGTCATATCCATACTTGTATTTGCGAGTCACGGCCCATGCAGAAACTACTCCTGCTATAAGTCCAAGGATTAGAGCGCCGAATGGATTGAGGTAACCGCACGCTGGTGTGATTGCGACAGCACCTGCAACAGCACCCGATGCAATTCCAAGTGTGGTCGCCTTACCGTCACGGTACTTTTCGTACGCCATCCAGGTAATAGATGCAGCAGCCGTTGCGATTTGAGTATTGATCATCGCTGTCGCAGCAAGATGCCCTGCAGATAGCGCCGATCCTGCGTTGAATCCAAACCAGCCAAACCAGAGAAGGCCAGCACCAAGGAGAACTAAAGTCATATTGTGCGGTCGCATTGGGTCACGTTTAAAGCCATCACGCTTTCCAAGAACAATTGCCAGAGCAAGAGCTGCAGCACCTGAGTTGATTTCTACTACAAGGCCACCTGCAAAATCGAGTGCGTGAAGGCGATCGACAATCCAGCCTCCTTCACCATTGTGGGAAGCGAAGACCCAGTGAGCGACAGGGAGATACACGAGAGTCACCCACACGGCTACGAAGAGAATCCAAGAGCTAAATTTTGCACGGTCTGCAATGGCGCCAGAGAGAAGCGCCACAGTAATAATCGCAAATGTCATCTGGAACATTACAAAAGCAAGAGTGGGAATCTGATGCCCTTCAGAGCCCACAACTTGGTCGAGAGTTCCACCAAGCCCGAGGTGGTCGAAACCACCAATGATTCCTCCGTGAGACTTTCCAAAAGCAAATGAATAACCGTAGAGAACCCAGATGATTGAAGTTACTCCGATTGCAGCAAATGACATCATCATCATGTTGAGCGCTGACTTTGCGCGAACCATGCCGCCATAGAAAAGGGCGAGCGCTGGTGTCATTAAGAGAACGAGTGCTCCGCTAGCTAATACCCATGCTGTATCTCCGGCATTAACTGCGTTCATGAAACTCCCCGAAAGTTACTTCGTTGCTTGGTAGCGATCGTATGAAGCTTGAATTTCGGCCTCTGCTGCATCGTGTCCGACCCAGTCTCCACCGATAACTTCTTTACCTGGCTCAAGAGTCTTGTAGACCTCAAAGAAGTGCTTAATTTCATCGAGTTCGTAAATCGGAAGATCGCCGATGTCCTTGATTGCTGCCTTGCGAATATCGCCAGCTGCAACGCAGAGGAGCTTGTCGTCGCCTCCCTTTTCATCTGTCATGCGCAACATCGCAACCGCGCGAGCTGAGACAACGCACCCTGGGAAAGTTGGCTCATCGAGCATCACGAGAGCGTCCAAGGGATCACCATCATTTGAGAGAGTGTTCTTTACAAAGCCGTAGTCATGCGGAAAACGGGTCGCAGTAAAGAGCATGCGATCGAGGCGAACTTCATGAGTCTCGTGATTGATCTCGTACTTGTTGCGGGAACCAGCTGGGATTTCAACGACTACATCGAAGATCATCTTTGATCCTTCCGTTTACGGTATACGGCAAAGGTGCCATGAAAAACTTGGGGTGAACGACGGGGCTCGAACCCGCGACATCTCGGACCACAACCGAGTGCTCTACCAGCTGAGCTACGCCCACCATGTGCTGTGCAGGGCGTTACTTTACCCGCCAAGGCCCGAAATTAAGAAACCGGTTTCTGGCCGGGCTCTTTGATGATGATTTATCGCTGAAAACAGCGGTGCGGTAGTACTTCAACTCATCAATGGAATCACGGATATCGCCGAGGGCTCTGTGATTTCCAGTCTTTGCAGGGGCGGCAAAGTAAGCCTTGGGATACCAACGACGGGATAGCTCTTTGATTGTTGAGACATCAATGGTTCGGTAGTGCAAAAAATCTGCGAGGGTCTTCATATCTCGGGCAATAAAGTTGCGATCGACGGAAACAGAGTTTCCCGCCAGTGGAGATTTACCTGCATCAACCCCTGCGGATCTTAGATATTCGAGAA
>NZ_JBJTMK010000148.1:0-6683 GCF_046070465.1 Candidatus Planktophila sp.
GTAAAGGATGGCCGTGCTGTCCGTTTGGTGCAGGGCGAACTTGATGCTGAGACGGCCTATGGCTCACCCCTTGATGCGGCGCTAGATTTTCAATCATCTGGCGCTGAATGGATACACCTTGTTGATCTCGATGCAGCCTTCGGCCGTGGAGAAAATAGCGCGCTTTTATCCGAAGTAGTTGGTCGCCTCGACATCAAGGTCGAACTCTCGGGTGGAATTCGCGATGATGCATCGCTCGAACGCGCACTTGCCACTGGCTGTCGACGCGTCAACCTTGGAACGGCTGCACTTGAAAATCCTGAATGGACTTCGCGGGTGATTGCCCAATATGGCGATCGTATTGCAGTAGGACTTGATGTGCGCGGACATGTTCTAGCCGCACGTGGATGGACAGAAGAGGGCGGAGATCTTTTCGAGACGATTCGACGCCTCGAGCGCGATGGCTGTTCTCGTTACGTCGTTACCGATGTCACTAAAGATGGAACACTCAAAGGCCCTAACCTCGAACTTCTGAAAGAAGTATGCGCAGCGACGTCAAAACCAGTAATTGCCAGCGGTGGAATCTCATCACTTGATGACATCGCAGCGCTCTCTTCACTTCGTTCTATCGGAGTCGAAGGCGCAATCGTGGGCAAGGCGCTCTATGCGGGCGCGTTTACTCTTGAACAAGCTCTGGAGCTGACAAAGAAGTGACACTCTCTGTTCGAATTATCCCTTGCCTCGACGTCACAGATGGTCGAGTTGTCAAAGGCGTTAACTTCACAAATCTGGTTGATGCTGGCGATCCCGTTGAGATGGCATCTCTCTATAACGCAGAGGGTGCAGACGAACTCACTTTCCTTGATATTTCTGCCAGTGTTGCAGGTCGCGAGACAACCCTGGATGTCGTTCGCAAGACTGCAGAGCAAGTCTTTATTCCACTGACTGTTGGTGGCGGAATTCGTGCGGTCCAGGATGTTGATTGCTTGCTCCGCGCCGGTGCAGATAAAGTTTCCATCAACACAGCAGCTATAGCGCGACCAGAGCTCATTGCAGAGATCGCCGATCGTTTTGGTTCTCAAGTACTCGTTCTCTCTGTCGATGCGCGTCGCGCCAATACTGACTCTGGTTTTGAAGTGACAACTCATGGTGGGCGCCAGAGCGCAGGAGTCGATGCTCTTACTTGGGTTGAAAAAGCATGTGCACTGGGTGTTGGAGAAATCCTCCTCAACTCAATGGATGCTGATGGAACTCGTGCAGGCTATGACCTCGGAATGATTAAAGCTGTGCGCGCCGTCTCAACAGTCCCTCTCATTGCCAGCGGCGGTGCGGGAAGCCAAGAAGATTTCGCCGCAGCTCTCGATGCAGGGGCAGATGCTCTCCTTGCAGCTTCAATATTCCACTTTGGAGTCCACCGTATTGGAGATATAAAGAGTTATCTCGATCGCTGCGGCTATCCAGTGCGCAAGGTTTCACGCCGCTAAGGCAGAATAACGCTATGACAATCGAGCTATCGGCTGACGTAACAGCGCTTCTCAAAGCAGGACTCGATCTCATTCCTGCCATCGCCCAAGATGCCACAAGCGGCGAAGTCTTGATGATGGCCTTTATGAACCACGAATCGCTTGCAATTACCATCAATACAGGACGCGCCACATATTGGTCTCGCTCTCGCAATGAACTGTGGGAGAAAGGTGCGACTTCAGGCCACACTCAAAAAGTTCTCTCCATTGCAGTTGATTGTGATGGCGACACCCTTTTGCTTCAAGTTGAACAAACTGGAGCTGCTTGTCACACAGGAGACCGCACTTGTTTCCATCGAAAGCTAGAGCTCTAAAGAAATGTTGCTCGAAGAATTTCGTGAGCACGCTCGAAACAACAACGTTATTCCGGTCTATCGACGCGTCTTAGCAGATGGTGAAACTCCGCTTGGGATTTATAAGAAGCTTGCGAAAAATAATCCTGGAACTTTTCTCCTTGAATCAGCTGAACATGGAGGCGCGTGGTCACGTTACTCATTTATTGGAGTCCGTAGCCAAACAACATTGACAGAGCTCGATGGAAAAGCCGAATGGCTTGGAACCCCGCCGGCCGGAGTTCCGCGCGGAATGGAACCACTTCAAGCACTTAAAGAATCTGTTGCACATTTAAAGACTCCTGTTATTGCAGGCCTTCCACCTCTGACAGGTGGACTCGTCGGCTATATGGGCTATGACGCAGTGAGACGCTTAGAAACATTGCCAACTGTGGCAGAGGATGATCTTCACCTTCCAGAGATTGCATTTATGCTGACGAGTGATCTTGCAGTGATGGATCACAGCAACGGAATAGTCACACTCATTGCAAATGCAATCAATTGGGATGGCTCTGATAATCGTATTGATGAGGCTTACGCGGAATCTCAAGGGCGACTAGATCGCATGTATGCCGATCTCCAGAGCTCACTTGCAGGGGACGTCAGCGAGATTCCTGAATTCACTCCACCTTCTTTTGAGCGCAATATCAGCGCGGAAGAATTTCTTGCAAAAGTTGAAATTGCCAAGGAAGAGATTCGTGCTGGTGAAGCTTTTCAAATTGTTATTTCTCAACGTTTTTCGACAACTGTCAGCGCTGATGCGCTAGATGTATATCGCGCACTTCGCCTCAACAATCCAAGCCCATATATGTACCTATTCCGCTTCGAAAGTGGGTTTGAAGTCGTGGGGTCTAGTCCGGAGGCACTTGTAAAGGTGACTGGGCGTGAAGTAATGGTTCATCCCATTGCCGGCACACGTAAACGTTCATCTTCACTGGAAGAAGATGTTCGCCTCGGCGAAGAGCTACTTGCAGATCCGAAAGAACGCGCAGAGCACTTGATGTTGGTCGATCTAGGTCGCAATGATGTGGGCCGAGTTTGTACGCCAGGTTCTGTTGAAGTAATCGATTTCATGCATATCGAGCGTTACTCCCATGTGATGCATATTGTCTCCACCGTCGTTGGCGAACTCTCAGAAAGCGCCGAACCCATTGATGCGCTCTTCTCTGTCTTTCCAGCAGGAACACTCTCTGGCGCACCTAAGCCACGAGCAATGGAAATCATCGAGCGCCTCGAACCTAACCGGCGGGGTCTCTACGGCGGCGCGATTGGTTACTTCGATTTCACCGGCAATATCGATACTTGTATCGCTATTCGAACAGCGCTTATTAAAGATGGCAAGGCATATGTGCAAGCAGGTGCAGGCGTAGTTGCTGATTCAGATCCAGAATCTGAAAACCAAGAGACCCTTAATAAGGCAGCAGCCGTACTGACTGCCATCAACACAGCGAATGCGATGCGTGGCTAGGAATGTGGAAGCTCAATATCTCACTCGTGCTTGTTGCAATCGCTGCAATTTCTATAAGCCGACGCATGAGACTTTCTGGTAAGTATGAGCGCAATGATAAGAAGGTTCACGAGATTTCTGATTGGAAAGCTCTTGATCGAGGCATCGATCCCACCGATAAGGGTGATAAGCGATGAGTGTTCTCGACTCAATCATTGAGGGGGTCCGAGAGGATCTCGCAGCGCGCAGATTGCCGCTCTCTCAACTGCAAGAACAGCTCTCCATTGCGCCAGCTGTGATTGATGCCCATCCACGTTTACTGGCGCAGCCAATGACGGTGATTGCTGAAGTTAAGAGATCGTCTCCGAGCAAAGGCTCGCTTGCCACCATCGCCGATCCGCGCGATCTCGCAGCGCAATATCAAGAGGCAGGAGCGGCAGTTGTCAGCGTTCTAACAGAGAAGCGACGCTTTGGTGGTTCCCTTGAAGATCTCATCGCTGTACGTTCTGAGATTCAGATTCCAATTTTGCGTAAAGATTTTATGGTCGATGAGTACCAATTTCTTGAGGCACGAGCAGCTGGAGCAGATGTAGTTCTGCTGATTGTCGCAGCGCTCTCAAAGAATCAGTTGAAAGATTATTACGACCTCGCAACAGAACTCGGTATGGCTGTATTAGTTGAAACTCACACTCATCAAGAGATTGAAGATGCGATGGCGATTGAACCGCGCATCGTTGGTGTTAATGCACGCAATCTCAAGACTCTCGATATAGATCTCAGCGCTTTCACTTCTCTCATCCCAGAGATTCCAGCTGACATTATTCGAGTAGCCGAATCCGGAATCTCGCAGCGCGCCGAAGTTGAAATTGCTCAGAGCGCTGGCGCACATGCAATCTTGGTAGGCGAGACGCTGGTGAAATCCGGCGATCCGCGCACTGCGATCGACCATTTATTAGGACGCGCTCTCTAGCGCAACTACAGGTAGCCTTCCTCCATGAGCTCACTCGATGAATCAGAGATTCTTGGACATTTTGGCCCATATGGAGGCCGCTTCGTCCCTGAGGCACTTATCGGTGCCTTAGAGGAACTCGATGCTGCGCATCAAGCAGCGATGCTGGATCCTCAATTTCAAAATGAGTTAGCCGAACTTCATCGTACCTACACAGGTCGCCCCTCAATTCTTACCGAGGCAAAGCGATTTGCAGAACATGCCGGGGGAGCGCGCATTCTTCTCAAGCGAGAAGACCTCAATCACACTGGTAGCCATAAGATCAATAACGTTTTGGGGCAAGCGCTTCTGACGAAGAAGATGGGCAAGAAGCGCATCATCGCTGAAACAGGCGCGGGCCAACATGGTGTGGCATCTGCGACTGCTGCAGCACTTATGGGTCTCGAGTGTGTGGTCTACATGGGTGAAGAAGATACAAAACGTCAGGCTCTCAATGTTGCCCGTATGAAGATGTTGGGTGCAGAAGTCATTCCTGTTACATCAGGTTCACGCACTCTTAAAGATGCCATCAATGAAGCGATGCGCGATTGGGTGACTAATGTTGAGGATACGCATTACCTTCTGGGAACCGTTGCTGGTCCACACCCATTCCCAACAATGGTGCGCGACTTCCATAAAATCATCGGCGAGGAAGCCCGCGAGCAAGTTTTACAACTCGTGGGTCGCTTGCCTGATGCAGTACTTGCCTGCGTAGGTGGTGGTTCAAATGCAATTGGAATCTTCCACCGATTCATCACCGATACAGATGTGCGATTGATTGGTCTTGAAGCTGGCGGGGATGGGGTCGATACCGGCCGCCATGCTGCGACGATTACCGGCGGATCACCTGGCGTACTTCACGGAACGCGTTCTTATGTATTGCAGGATGCAAATGGCCAGACCGTTGAATCACATTCAATCTCCGCAGGGCTTGATTATCCAGGCGTCGGTCCAGAGCATGCCTATCTTCACGACATTGGTCGCGCTGAATACCGTGCGATCACCGATACGGAAGCGATGGATGCCTTCTCACTTCTCTGCAAAACCGAAGGAATCATTCCTGCCATCGAATCTTCGCATGCTCTTGCAGGTGCGATAAAAGTCGGAAAAGAACTCGGTCCAGATGCCATTCTTCTCATCAACCTTTCAGGTCGCGGAGATAAAGATGTTCACACGGCTGCGCAGTACTTTGGAATTGCATTGGACGGTCAGTAATGACAACTCCACTCGATCAGCTCTTCGTCAAGACTCGTGCTGAAAAACGTGCAGCGCTCATCGCGTACATTCCAGCTGGCTTCCCAACAATCAAAGATTGCCATCGAGTCATTCAGGCATTTGTTGCTGGGGGAGTCGATGCGATTGAAATTGGTTTTCCTTATAGCGATCCCGTGATGGATGGTCCAACCATTCAAGCTGCGGCGGTAACTGCTCTCAACAATGGCACAACTGCTCATGATGTCTTCGATGCTCTAGAAGTTTCTACCACAGCAGGCGTACCTTCATTGGTGATGACTTACTGGAATCCCATCGAAAAGTTTGGGGTCGAGAAGTTTGCTCATGAAATTGCAGTCCGAGGTGGCTCAGGGGTTATTCATCCCGATATCACCATTGAAGAATCTGGCTCATGGCTTGCGGCAGCAGATAAAGAAGGAATTAATCCGATTTACGTGGTTGCGCTCAGTACTTCCGATGAACGTCTGGAAAAGGTGACCTCCAAGTGCGGTGGTTTTGTCTATGCAGCGAGCCTCATGGGAGTCACTGGGGCGCGAGCATCGATCTCAAGTGGCGCAGAAGGACTTGTTTCCCGCATCCGAACAACGACTGATCTGCCAGTAGCAGTTGGCCTTGGCGTTTCTACTCGCGAGCAAGCTAGGGGAGTAGCTGAATATGCAGACGGAGTCATCGTCGGTTCAGCTTTTGTGAAAGCAATTCTCGATGCGCCCACCTTTGAAGAAGGACTCATGAAAGTCACAGAATTGGCGCGCGAGCTCGCACTCGGCGTCCGTGGCCAGTAACCCATATATTTACCCCGTCAATATTTACCCGTCATGGAGATCGAAAGAGAGCAGTAAATGTCACAGAAGAACGCACCGAAGCCAGGAAAAGATAACTTCACACGGTACCTCGTTATTGCGGTCGTCGTTGCAGTTGTTGCCATCATGGTTGTGCCAACAGTTCTCTCCAAGAACAAGAGCGTCTCTCAAGCGATTCCATCAACGGTCAGCGAAGCCGATGGTTACGCAATCACCTTCAATGCAGAAGATAAGAGCCTTCCAGTTGTGGATATCTACGAAGATTTCCACTGCCTTCTTCTCAGTCACCAATGAGTTGATGTACTTGCCGTTGAGGCTCTCGAATTGCTGACAGATTGGGCATTGGAAATCTTCATAGATGTCTACGACTGGAAGGTTCTT
>NZ_JBJTMK010000149.1:0-3488 GCF_046070465.1 Candidatus Planktophila sp.
GGACAGATGACATCTGTTAGTGAATGTCCACCCATCCAGGAACCGCGAATCGCACCTTCATAATGCAATGGACGGGTTGGATCCATCTTGCGTGCATATGCTGCAGCAGCTTCATGGTTAAGACCTTTACCGGATTCATTACCAAGCGACCACATGACTGCAGATGGGTGGTGGATATCGCGTTCAATCATGCGACCTACGCGTTCAACAAATGCGCCGAGGTAACGTGGGTCATTACAGATTGAGTCATAGAAAGCATGTGATTCGATATTTGCTTCACCGACAACATAGAAGCCGAGTTCGTCGCAGAGATCGAGGAACGCTGCATCATTAGGGTAGTGAGATGTGCGAACTGCGTTGAAGTTCCAGCGCTTGAGTTCAAGCAAATCTTGACGCATGTCATCACGAGTCAATGCGCGACCGGTGAAGCGGTTGAAGTCGTGGCGATTGACGCCGTAGAAAATAACCGGCTGACCGTTAACGAGGAAGTCGCGGCCCTTAATGACTACGCTGCGGAAACCGATGCGCTGGCTAGAGATCTGAACTACGTTGCCTGCCGGATCAACTAATTCGAGCGCAAGTGTGTATAAAACAGGGTTTTCAGCAGACCATGGAGAGACCTTAGGAATCTCTGTCTCAAAGAGAATGCGACCCGGAGTAGGTGGCTCGATTTGAGCAAGTGCATCAGTAACAGTCTTCGGGAACTTTCCATCCCAATGTTCTGCCACAAAGAAGTCACGACTTGCGTTGCGAAGATCCTCAGGGATTTCAGTCCAGATTGGTGGAACAACGGTTGAGAGAGTTCCACTGACTGATGCGCTCTTGACCTTTGGAAGTTCTTCGATTCGAGCACGAAGTGTGTATCCAGCAGTTGGCTTGTCTCCTACAGATCCAATGTATGCCTCAACTTTCAAAGTTCCAGTTGAGTTATCTGCTTTCAATCCAGCAGTTGTGTAGAGACGTTCAATGTAGACATCGTTAGTCGCATATAACTTTACAGAGCGAGTAATGCCTCCATGCCACCACTGATCTTGATCTTCAATGTATGTTGCATCAGACCACTTTGTGACATCAATACGAAGAGTGTTCTTGCCACCCTTCAGGAACTTTGTAATATCGAATTCAGCAGCAAGGCGAGAATCTTTTGTCAGACCTACAACATCACCATTGACCCAGATAAGTGCCACTGATTCGTAACCGCCGAGGTGTAAGACCACGCGCTTGCCTTCCCATGATCCTGGGATTTCAAAGTCGCGCTCGTAGATACCTGTTGGGTTCTCTTCAGGAACATTCGGTGGTGAATGGTCGAATGGCATCTGCACATTGGTGTAAATCGGCTTATCGAAGAAGACATCGCTCTCAGGTTGCATCGTCCAGAGTCCTGGAACAGGAATCTTTGACCAACGCTTGCGCACTGGATCGGTTGGCTTGCGTAGCAATTGGAAGCGCCATGTTCCGTCGAGAGATAACTTCTCGTAATGCTCGATGTTGAGCATTGGTAGGCGGTTGATTGCTGTGGTCTCAGGGCTAGTCCAGTAGTTAGGCAACATGTAAGGAATCTTCCCATGTACGCACTCATAGCGATAGGAAAAACGGCAGCGAATCTCGAAAAGGGGCTATTTTTATGCGGTGAAATCGCGATTTTTAGAATTCGAGATTAACTGCCATAATTACGCCGTTCCACAGCAGTACGCCTCCTTAGCTCAGTGGTAGAGCAGCTCACTTGTAATGAGCAGGTCATCCGTTCAAATCGGATAGGGGGCTCCATACTTTTCTAGGCGCTTACGTCGTCTTTCTTCCTCATACTCGCAATAATCGCAATCGCCATAACACCGACGATGATGCCCAATGAAACCAATGATGGAATCTTGAAGAATGCGTGGCTGACGATCATTTTGATTCCCACCCAGACAAGAATCACTGAGAGACCTTCCTTAAGATAAACAAACTTATCCATCAAGTTTGCAATTAAGAAATACATCGATCTCAATCCAAGAATTGCCAGTGCGTTACTTGCAAAGACCAAGAATGGCTCTTCTGTCACGGCAAAGATTGCAGGGATCGAGTCAACTGCAAAGACAAGATCCATAAATTCGACCATTACTAGAACTAGAAATAATGGTGTGAAGTAGCGAAGTCCGTTGATGCGCACTATGAACTTCTGTTCGTGGAAATCTGGAGTTAGGCGCAATTTGCGCTTGAGTAGACGATAGAACTTTGAGTCGTTCAGATCGAAGTGCTCATCACGACCGAAGTACATTTTGGCACCTGTGTAAATCAAGAAAGCACCGAAGATGTAGAGAGTCCAGCTTGCTTCTTTAATGAGTGCAGCACCCATCAATATGAGCACTCCACGCATGACAAGTGCACCCACAACACCAAGGAACAGGACTCGGTGTTGGAATCGTTGAGGCACAGCTAGCGCACTAAAGAGCAATCCCCATACAAAGACGTTATCGATGGCGAGTGATTTCTCAATGAAATAACCGCTGTAGTACTGCAGCGCGAAGTCGCTACCGCTGAAGTACCAAATGACTCCGCCCACTGCCAGGCCGCAAGCAACCCAGATAGAAGACCAGAAAGCAGCTTCTTTAAAGGTGATTACTTGATGATCGCGATGGAGAAAAAGATCAATAACAAGCATTACGCCGACGAAAGCCAGCAGCGCTACCCATGCATATGTGGTGACGTTCATTCGGGACTCCCTTGTGTATGGCTCCAAAGAGCGTTTACACAAGGTCTCTTCCGCCGAATAATTTCGACCTAGGCACCGGCTGCTTTCGCAACGTATTGACGACACCTAGCGTTGGGAATACTCCCCTTGATGGCGCAATCATGAGGGAAAAGTATTTCCGGCGCAACTTGACGCGCTATTTTTTCTTATAACCAGCGGGGCACTTCGGATTCGAGGCGGCAATGCGTTTAGTGGAAGCACCTTTAACGCAAGTTACCGTCTTCTTAGGAGCTATCGAAGGACTAGGAGAGGCTGAAGGTGTTTCCACTATTGGCTTCACGGCGGGAGCCTCTTGGGTGAGTTTCACTCGAACGGTTGGACTTGAATAAGTAAAACCGGCAGCTGAGAGATAGATCCAGCCATCCTTTTCTTTCAAAGTTGTTGTCGCTACCTGATTTTCACCATTGCTTGAAATGACTGAGACTGTTGCGCTAATCGGTGCACTCGTGAATCCATATAGACACCGTGCAACTTTAGAATTAATTTGTAGATTGTAATTTCCGACATTGACTCGCCCATCCGGAGCATAATGTGGCGAAGCAACTTGATAATCCAAACTTTGGGACTCTTTATTGAAAACCGGGGCACCGGATGTGTAAGCAGTGGCATTTGTGGTCACAACTCCACTGATATCACCCGATTTAAAACACTTCTCTTGATTCAAATCCGCCCCTTGATCACCAGTGTGGACCGCGACGACCTGCGCGACGGCGGCGCCCAGCATTTTGTCGATTGCATCAGCCGCATCCGCGAG
>NZ_JBJTMK010000150.1:0-3048 GCF_046070465.1 Candidatus Planktophila sp.
GATGACAGCTTTCCGCCTGGCAATCGACACGATTAAGCAGGCAAGGTCAGATCGCAACTTTCAAGTTCTCTTCTTCACCTTCTTCGTCTGTGGACTTTCCACGAACGGATTAATCGGCACGCACTTCATTCCTGCAGCACACGATCACGGAATGGCCGAACCTGTAGCCGCGGGATTGCTCGCAATGGTCGGCGTATTCGATGTTATCGGCACGCTTACATCTGGCTATCTCACGGATAAGTTCGATCCACGCAAACTTCTCTTCTTCTACTACGGTCTTCGCGGACTTTCACTCTTCCTCTTACCGTCAATTCTCTTCTCTTCAGTACACCCATCCACGTTGGTCTTTGTAATCTTCTACGGACTCGATTGGGTTGCGACAGTTCCACCAACGTTGGTCTTATCTCGAATTGTGCTTGGTCCAAATCGCGGAACAATTGTGTATGGATGGGTCTTTGTGGCGCACCAGATTGGTGCTTCAACAGCAGCTTTCGGCGCAGCGCTATTGCGAGTTCAGTTCGGAGATTATGCAATTGCGTTCTATATCTCAGCGGCCATGTGTATCGTCTCAGCGCTGATGGTGCTACAAATAGCTAAAGGAAAGTCCGCTAGCGAATTGAGAGTGTAGATGGCAGAGCGCGATACAACGAATTACTACCAACTATTCGGGGGAGAGCCTTTTTTCTCTGATTTAGTCTCACAGTTTTATGCGCGCGTTGCTACTAACGAGATTCTTCGCCCGATGTACCCAGCTCGCGATATGGAAGGTGCTGCCCAGCGTTTAAAGATGTTCCTCGAGCAGTATTGGGGCGGACCGACCACATATTCAGAGGAACGAGGCCATCCTCGCCTGCGTATGCGCCATGCAGGATTTCATATTGGTCCCGCTGCTAAAGATGCATGGCTTACCTGCATGCGTGAAGCAGTGGAAGGTATGGATATGGAAGCGCAGGCGCAAGAGAAGCTATGGCACTATCTAGAAGGAGCTGCTGAACACCTCCTTAATTCATTTGAAGATTAGCGCTTAGATTTATTTCCAACGACCAGAATCTCGCCGTTTCGTAGGTACCAGAGCGTTCCTGCTGCATCGCGGACAGTTGTGACGCGAAGGCCAACTTTTTCAACAGCGCCTTCAATATCGCCAACTTTTACTTGATCGCCTACACCGTACTGATCCTCCACCAACATGAAGATTCCAGAGATAAAATCTTTCACAAGTGTTTGTGAACCAAGTCCGATTGCTACACCAATGATGCCCGCAGAAGCAATGACTGGGCCAAGATCAAATCCAAACTCACCCAAAATCATTCCTACTGAGATAACCCATACGAAGGCAGTGAATATGGAGGTGAGAACGGTACCAATAGTGCGGGCACGTTCTGCCTGACGGGCGACGACCCCTGGACCTGGCTTGATGTCGGCAGATGCCAGTTTTGCCACTGCGCGGTCAATAGCACGCTTGCCAACGGAGTGGCAGATGATGGCGATAAGAAAGACAGAGATAACTCGAAGCGGTGCTCCTGTGAACCAATCAACAATCTGCTGTGTACGGTCGCTCATAGTGGTTAAGGATAGACTGCGCACCATGATTAAGCCTCTATCTCAGGTCGTAAACCTTCTGCCAATGATTAATCAGGAAGGAAATGCGCAGCCAGGTCAGGGTCTGACTGCTCTGCAGACATTTACTTATTTCTTTCTTGCGCCGGTGGCAATCTTTACTGTGATCGCGCTGGTCTCTTGGTACGCATCAGCGCCCAAGAAGGAGAACGTCGACGTTATCAACCAGATCATCTAATTGATGTGAAAGTGAGAAGCCCCGGTCAATTGACCGGGGCTTCTCTTTTATAGAACTACTTATGCATCTTTTGCTTGGGCCTTGAGTGCACGAGCTAGAGCATCGCGCTGCTCAGAGACGATACGTCGAAGGCCATTAGGCGCATCCTTGCCAGCACCTGACAACCAACCTTCAACCTTCTTCATCGTGGCATCTGATACTTGGTATGAAGGGAATGCAAGAAGTGCAATATTGCTTGCAAACTCATAGGTATGAGATGTCCAGTAGTTAAGGATGAGATCGAAGTACTTGTCCGCATATGGTGCAGTCAGATCACGCTGTCCTGGGCGGTTGAAACCCTGAATAGTCTGAATCTGGATATGGTTTGAGATGTCCTTTGTGGTTGCAAGCTCCCATGCAGCAGCCTTGACTGCAGCATCTGCTCCCACTGCACGACCGAACGCCGCAGCCTTTTCACCATCTGCGCTCTTGTCGTTTGCAAGCTCTGCTTCAACTTCAGCAACAGTTGCAGCACCGCGTTCGACCAATGAATTAAGGAGTGTCCAGCGAAGGTTTGCATCAACAGTGACACCTGCAACCTTGCCATCAAGGATGTCGCGCACCTTTGAAACCTGGGCCGGTGACTTTGCACTTGCTGCAAAGCTGCGAACATATTGAAGCTGCATATCGCTTCCTGCCGCTGCGCCATCAAGAAGCTTCTCGATGCCATCGGCCAAGATTGTGCGAAGCGCATCACGGTTCTTATCAGCTGCATAGAGCTCGACAGCTGTTCCGAGCTGCAACATCTGAGTAGCAACAACGGCAACATCGGTCTCTGATGCAAGCGCATTGAGAACCATTGGTACGTAATCACTTGCAGCGAGTTCGCCATCACGAGTCATATCCCAGACCGCTGACCAGGCAAGTGCACGGGTCAATGAATCCTCGATATTTCCGAGGTGGCTCTTGAGAGTTGCGATGGAGCGATCATCAAAGCGGAGCTTTCCGTATGAGAGGTCGCCATCGTTGAGAACAACGAGATCTGCAAGCTTCTCTCCGGCAAATTCAGGAACCACAGTTGTTGCACCGGCAACATCGAGCTCGACGCGCTTGCGACGAACAACCTTGCCGCCTGCGATGTCATAGAGACCGACTGCCATACGGTGTGGGCGAAGTTCTGATGAGCCAGCTGGAACGAGTGGCACCTCCTGCTTAACAGCAACAGATGTGTACTTATCACCATCGATAACAAGCTCTGGTCGCCATGTATTAAC
>NZ_JBJTMK010000151.1:0-2699 GCF_046070465.1 Candidatus Planktophila sp.
CTCGGACCGTCGGGCACGTACCTGCCCGGATAAGGAAGAATAAAAATGGCATCAGTTGTATTCGAAAATGCATCACGCATCTACCCAGGCACAACCACTCCTGCAGTAGATAAGCTCAACCTCACCGTCGCAGATGGTGAGTTTCTCGTGCTTGTTGGCCCATCAGGGTGCGGTAAGTCCACATCACTTCGTATGTTGGCAGGCCTTGAAGAGATCGATGGCGGACGCATTCTTATCGGCGATCGCGACGTAACAAACGTTGCTCCTAAGGATCGCGACATTGCAATGGTTTTCCAGTCATACGCGCTCTACCCACACATGACAGTTGCAGAGAACATGGGCTTTGCGCTCAAGATCGCTGGCATCGATAAGGATGAGCGCGATAAGCGCGTCCGCGAAGCTGCAAAGCTTCTCGACCTTGAGGCATACCTCGAGCGCAAGCCAAAGGCACTTTCAGGTGGACAGCGTCAGCGCGTTGCAATGGGTCGCGCAATTGTCCGCGAACCACAGGTCTTCCTTATGGATGAGCCTCTCTCAAACCTTGATGCGAAGCTTCGCGTTGCAACACGTACCCAGATCGCAGCTCTACAGCGTCGCCTCGGCATCACAACTGTTTACGTAACTCACGACCAGGTTGAAGCTATGACCATGGGTGATCGCGTTGCAGTTCTTAAGGATGGTCTCCTCCAGCAGGTAGATACACCTCGTAACCTTTACGACAAGCCAGCAAATGCATTCGTTGCAGGCTTTATCGGATCTCCAGCAATGAACCTCCTTACCGCTCCTGTCTCAGGCGGCAAGGCTCACATGGGTGACCTCGATATCGATGTTCCAGCTTCAGCAGGTTCATCAGTAACTGTTGGTATCCGCCCAGAAGGATGGGTCCCTGCAGATAAGGGCTTCCACGTTCTCGTTGAAGTTGTTGAAGAACTCGGTTCTGATGCATTCGTATACGGAAAGCCAGCTGACACAAATGTGAAGTTCGCTAACTCAACAGATGAAGGCGCTCAGGTTATTGTGCGTTGGGATCCAAAGAACCCACCAAAGCCAGGCGACACAGTTACTGTTGTAAATGTTCCAAATGCAGTTCACCTCTTTGATTCAACAACAGGTGCACGCATTAACTAAGTAATTCAAATAAGTAAAGCCCCGTCGTTCATTCGGCGGGGCTTTACTTATTCTCCGACTTTTATTTGATAACTCCAGAGATCGTAATCATCGAGGTTGATAGTAGTGAAGCCGCGTATTTCAAGAGCTGCAACCGCTTGTGCGCGGTGCTCAGTTGCGTGGTGAACAGTTTGCGAAAGAATTGTGCTTCTCTTAAAGACATGCTTCTCTCCGCGAAATTCACGTGGAACGTCTGCATCAGGCAGTTGTGATCGCTCGAGCAACATCGCGTCAGATGAACGAAGAACCTCGAGAACGTAATCAATATCCTGCATCTTCGGAGACTCTTCATCATCGTCTTTCAGACGAACATCCCAGTATTCTCTCTCTTCCGTAGAGAACGCTTCACGATCAAGCAATCGCCATACATACCAATTGGAAGCGCTAGCGATATGGCGAACTATCGTGCCTACCGTCCATTTGGGGTTTACTGCATAGGCATCAAGCGCCTCTTTGGGAAGTTCTGCAATCTTCCCGATGATTTCTTGATTGGCCCAGGCCATGTGCTTGAGAATACGTTCCATCTCCATGCGATGAGCCTAAACCTATCGTTGGATTTCTAACACCCCGCGTAGAACATGAACTTTTCCAGCGCCCACTGATTTCCATCCGTTATCCATTACTAAGGCGGTGTTTTCATCGATACCAACTAACGTCGTATCCGCCCCTGCACGTGCCATAAATGAAGCAACTCGATCCGGCAGCCACCCCAACATCTTGTCGTAATGTGGAATCACTTCAATTTCCGGCAGAAGATTCAAGCCAGCACTGTGGTTCGATTTACGAATCCCCATGATGGTGCCACCAAATGCCATTGCACCTGCAGAACATCCGGCAAGCGACGTTCCTGACATCCACTGATCGCAGATGGCATCCCACAGTGGTGATCCTTGAAATACTTCAGCGATTCGATGTGGGTCTCCCCCTGAGAAGTAAATGAGTCCTACATCATTTATTGCATCAACGTAATCGGGATCGAAAGCGTCTTCACGTTCATGGATGGGTAGGTAAATGCAATCACAGCCAATTCGTTCCGCCTGCTCTGCCCCTCGCCTGCGCCAATACCCACGGCGGTCCTCACCCTCGTGAGATGAACCAGTCGGAATCTGCACATAGGTATTTTTCTTGCCGCGAAGAAATGCAGAATGCAGGAGCTCAGTTTCGAACTCCTGCATCTGCGGTGAATATTCTCCAGAACCAACAAGCGCAAGCACTCCAGGGTTCTGGCTCATTTATTTAAGCCATTGCCTTCTTTAGATTTTCGTCGATAGAAGACAGGAACTGCTGTGTAGTTTGGTATGGAGCATCAGGAGCAATGAGAAGTGAGAGATCCTTCGTCATCTTTCCTTCTTCAACTGTCTGAATACAGACAGCTTCGAGTGTCTTTGCGAACTTTGCAAGCTCTGCATTGTTATCGAGCTTGGCGCGGTGAGCAAGGCCCTGTGTCCACGCGAAGATTGAAGCGATTGGGTTGGTTGAAGTCTCCTTGCCAGCCTGGTGATCGCGGTAGTGACGTGTCACTGTTCCGTGAG
>NZ_JBJTMK010000152.1:0-3552 GCF_046070465.1 Candidatus Planktophila sp.
GGTGATGACATTCTCAACCTTCCACTTCTTGCGGTAGGTGCAGTTGGTTTCGTCTCTGTCTGTGGCCACACCGTTGGTACCGAACTCAAGGCGATGCTTGACGCATGGTTCGCTGGAGATTCCGCTCAGGCGCTCGAGATTCATCAAAAGTTGCTTCCAGTCTTTACTGGAACATTCCGCACGCAAGGTGCAATACTTACTAAAGCTGCAATGGGACTTATGGGTCTACCTGGCGGCACAACTCGTCTTCCTCTCGTCGATGCAACTCCAGAACAGATCGAGCAGCTACGCAAAGATCTCACCGCTGGTGGCGTCGATCTTAAGAATTAATCAATGACTCAGCATCCACATCCCAATCTAGGTTCACCTACCAAGCTTCCAACCGGTGGCTTGCGTATCGTCGCACTTGGTGGAATCTCTGAGATCGGTCGCAATATGACCGTCTTCGAAACTGATGGAAAGCTGTTGATTGTTGATTGCGGAGTTCTCTTTCCTGAAGAGAATCAACCAGGTATCGATTTAATCCTCCCTGACTTTAGTTACATCCGTGATCGTCTTGAAGATGTCGTTGGTGTATTTCTCACACATGGACATGAAGACCACATCGGTGCCGTGCCATATCTCTTACGTGAACGTGTAGATATTCCGCTCTATGGCTCACCGCTCACCATCGCTCTCATTACCGCTAAATGTAAAGAACATCGCATTGGACCTATTACCCATGAGGTCCGTGAGGGTGATCGATTGAGGTTAGAGGGATTTGATCTTGAATGCATCGCAGTCAACCACTCAATTCCCGATGCGCTGGCGGTTGCTATTCGCACTAAGGCGGGAATGGTCCTTGCAACAGGCGACTTCAAGATGGATCAACTTCCTCTAGACGGTCGCACCACCGATTTGGCGAGCTTTGCTCGTCTGGGGGATGAGGGCGTCGATATCTTCCTCGCGGACTCCACCAACGCGGATATCCCTGGCTTCACTCCGGCAGAGCGCGAAATCATGCCAGCGTTGCACCGTGTTATCGCGACTACTAAGAAGCGAGTCATTGTTGCTTCGTTCTCATCGCATGTTCACCGCGTACAGCAGGTCATCGATGTTGCGCACGAACACGACCGCAAAGTCTGTTTCATTGGGCGTTCGATGGTTCGCAATATGAAGATTGCTGAAGATATGGGTTATCTCAGCGTTCCAACAGGAGCAGTCATTGAATTAAAGGATCTCGATAACTACGGAGATAACGTTGTTCTGATTTCAACAGGATCTCAGGGCGAACCAATGGCAGCTCTCTCTCGTATGGCCAATGGCGATCACCAGATTCGGGTGGGCCAAGGAGACACAGTCATCCTGGCATCTTCTTTGATTCCAGGTAATGAAAATTCCGTGTATCGCATTATCAACGAGCTCACTCGATACGGCGCAAAAGTTGTACATAAAGCAAATGCTTTGGTGCATGTATCAGGCCATGCAGCGGCTGGGGAGTTGTTGTATTGCTACAACATCGTCAAGCCAAAGTATGCGATGCCTATCCACGGAGAATGGCGCCACTTAAAGGCCAATGCTGAACTTGCTATTCAATCTGGAGTACCCCGTGAAAATACTTTTATCGCTGAAAATGGAATCGTGATTGATCTAGTTGCTGGTGTTGCAGAAGTTGCTGGCTCAATTCCAGTGGGATTTGTTTACGTCGATGGTCAGAGCATTGGCGATATCACCGAGGATTCTTTAAAGGACCGTCGCATCCTAGGCGAAGAGGGATTCATCTCCGTCATCGTGGTGATTGATTCTCAGAGTGGAAAGATTGTTGCCGGTCCTGATATCCATGCTCGTGGATTCAACGAAGATGTTGCGCTCTTCGACGAAGTCCGTGGGGATATTGAGAAGGCGCTGGCACATGCTGTTGCAGGTGGCACTAATGGAACACATCAACTTTCCCAAGTAGTCCGTCGCACAATTGGATCATGGGTCGGACAGAAACATCGTCGAAAGCCGATGATTGTCCCTGTTGTCATCGAAGTGTAAAGACGGCGCGCCTTCCCATATCGAATAAATCTCACCACCTAAGATTGAGCGTGTGGCTAAGAGAAAACGCACAGCAAAGAAGGCATCGAGCAAGAGCGGTGTAATCCCGCTGATTGGTTCGGGACTTGCTGCCACCTGGCGTTTATTTGCAAAGACCCTTGGCTCGTCAATCCGATTCGTAGCCCGTGGCGCCAAAGAACTCGACCCTGAGCATCACCGTGATGGCGCGGCGCTCTTTCTCTTCCTGCTCTCACTTGTCTCAGTTACAGGTACATGGATGCGCTCAGAGGCTTTCTTGGGTCGAAATGTTTATTCATTCTTATATGGCGCATTTGGTGAAGTTGCAGTCGTAGTTCCGGTCGCGCTCGTCTACTTTGCTATCCGGCTCTTCCGCAAACCAGATGATAAGCAGGGGACAGGTCGCATCACCGTCGGCCTTCTCATTCTGATCGTCAGCACCACCGGTCTTGCGCACCTCTTGAGCGGTTCATTAGGTGCATCTAATCCTCAAGGTGCAACAGCGATCCGTCAAGGTGGCGGCTTACTCGGTTTCTATGTAGCAAAACCTTTGGTTGCCGTGATGTCGTCGCTGCTTGCATACCCATTCCTATTTGCGCTCTTTCTCTTCGGCGTACTTGTAGTGACAGCAACTCCATTTTCAGAAGTTATTAATCGAGCTAAAGTCATTGCAAGATGGCTCAACTCAAAGCGACCTGTTCGCGAAGATGATGATTTTGAAATCAGCGATACACCTCCCTTTGAAACTCCGGTAGTGGCATGGAACGCCGAAGAGGAAGAAGAGGAAGAACTCGAAGAGGCAGAGTTCGATGAAGAATTTACAGTGGAAGTTCCAAAGCCACTTGAGGCACAGCTTAAAGAGCCACCTAAAACCAATCATCACCCAGAGCAACTGCTTCTGACCGGTGATTCTCAGTATGAACTCCCGTCGCAAGATCTTCTCAAAGTAGGTCCTGCATCTAAGGGTAAGAGCAAAGCCAATGACACAGTTGTTGCTGCCCTTACCGAAGTTTTCAAGCAATTTGATATTGATGCAACTGTCACAGGATTTATGCGCGGACCAACAGTGACGCGCTATGAAGTCGAACTTGGAAACGCAGTAAAGGTCGAACGCATCACAGCTCTCTCAAAGAATATCTCCTACGCTGTGGCAAGTAGCGAAGTGCGTATTCTCTCCCCGATTCCAGGTAAATCAGCTGTAGGTATTGAGATCCCAAACACCGATCGTGAGATTGTTGCTCTTGGTGATGTTATGCGTTCTAGCGTTGCCGGCCAAGATCATCACCCAATGTTGGTTGCTCTCGGCAAGGATGTTGAAGGTAACTTCGTCTGCGCAAATCTGGCAAAGATGCCTCACTTACTCGTTGCAGGTGCAACAGGTGCCGGTAAGTCTTCGATGATTAACTCAATGATCACATCCATCATGATGCGCGCAACCCCAGATGAAGTTCGACTCATTCTGATTGACCCTAAACGCGTTGAGCTCACTGCCTATGAGGGCATTCCACATTTGAT
>NZ_JBJTMK010000153.1:0-3583 GCF_046070465.1 Candidatus Planktophila sp.
TCGTAAGCGGCATAAACAGCTGCCTTTGCTTCCTCAGTTGGCTCAACCTTGACGTTGCGATAACGACCAAGACCTGTACCTGCTGGGATCAACTTACCGATGATGACGTTCTCCTTAAGACCGAGCAATGGATCGCTCTTCTCTGAGAGTGCTGCATCTGTAAGTACGCGAGTTGTTTCCTGGAATGAAGCCGCTGACAACCATGACTCAGTTGCAAGAGATGCCTTGGTGATACCCATAAGTTCTGGGCGACCTGAAGCAGCCTTAACGCCTGATGTAACAGCCTTGCGGTTTTCAGCCATAAAGCGGTTGTGCTCTACGAGCTCACCTGGAAGCAGATCTGTATCTCCAGCCTCAAGAACTGTAATGCGCTTGAGCATCTGGCGAACAACAACTTCGATGTGCTTGTCGTGGATTCCTACGCCCTGTGAACGGTATACACCTTGAATTTCGTTAACAAGGTGTACCTGTGTTGCACGTGGGCCAAGGATACGAAGAACCTGCTTTGGATCGATAGCGCCGACAACCATCTTCTGGCCGACTTCAACGCGCTGTCCTTCCTCTACGAGAAGCTTCTGACGACGTGTGATTGGGTAAGCGACTTCTTCTCCACCATCATCTGGTGTGACGACGATCTTCTTGCCCTTTGCATCTTCACGGAATGAAACAACGCCCGCTGCCTCTGCGATTGGCGCAACACCCTTAGGTGTACGTGCTTCGAAGAGCTCGACGATACGTGGAAGACCGTGAGTGATGTCATCACCTGCAACACCACCGGTGTGGAAGGTACGCATTGTGAGCTGTGTTCCAGGCTCACCAATTGACTGCGCAGCAATGATTCCGACTGCCTCACCGACTGCTACACGCTGACCTGCAGCGAGTGAGCGACCGTAGCAAGCTGCACACTGTCCAACCTTGCTATCGCAAGTTAGGACTGAGCGAACCTTGATCTCATCGATACCAGCTGCAACGAGTGCATCGATATCGCGATCTCCGAGGTCTGTGCCTGCCTTCATGATGACTTCGCCATTGTTCTCAACATCTTCAGCCAAGGTACGGCCGTAGACAGATGATTCAACGTGATCATGCTTGACGAGGTTTCCAGCTTGCTGACGAACAGCAATTGGAAGTGAGAGACCGCGATCAGTACCGCAATCTTCCTCGCGAATGATGACATCCTGTGCAACGTCGCAGAGACGACGGGTGAGGTAACCAGAGTCAGCTGTACGAAGAGCTGTATCCGCGCCACCCTTACGAGCACCGTGTGTCGAAATAAAGTATTCGAGAACTGACAAGCCTTCACGGAAGTTTGACTTAATAGGGCGAGGAATAATTTCACCCTTTGGATTCGCCACAAGACCACGCATACCTGCGATCTGACGAATCTGCATCATATTTCCACGAGCACCTGAGTAGACCATCATCCAGACTGGGTTGACGCGAGGGAAGCCATCTTCCATCTCTTTACCAACTTCAGCTGTTGCCTTAGTCCAGATCTCGATGAGCTCTTGGCGACGCTCGTCATCTGTGATGAGACCCTTTTCGTACTGTGACTGAACCTTGTCTGCCAATGTTTCATAGGTAGCAAGGATCTCGCCCTTACGAGCTGGAGTTACAACATCTTCGATACCGATTGTTGCGCCAGCGCGAGTTGCCCAGTGGAAACCAAGTGACTTCAACTCATCGAGAGTCTGCGCCACGGTGACCTTTGGATAGAACTCAGCAAGACGATCAACAATTACGCCGAGAGCCTTCTTTGTTACATCGTGATCGATGAATGGGAAGTCTGCAGGAAGTGCCTCGTTGAAGAGTGCGCGACCAATTGTTGTCTCACGAGTTTCACCCTTGAGACGAATCTTGACCTTTGCCTGCAATGAAACTGAGTGCTGATCAAATGCCATGATCGCTTCAGCGAGTGAAGAGAACGCACGGCCTGCGCCGATCTCGTTCTCGCGCTCCATTGTGAGGAAGTAGAGACCAAGAACCATGTCCTGTGTAGGAGATGTAATTGGTCGACCGTTAGCAGGTGACAAGATGTTGTTTGAAGACAACATCAAGATACGAGCTTCAGCCTGCGCTTCGGCTGACAATGGAAGGTGAACAGCCATCTGGTCACCGTCGAAGTCAGCGTTAAACGCTGTACATACGAGTGGGTGAATCTGAATAGCCTTACCTTCAACCAACTGTGGTTCGAACGCCTGGATACCCAAGCGGTGAAGAGTTGGTGCGCGGTTAAGGAGCACTGGATGCTCTGCAATAACTTCTTCAAGAACATCCCACACGACTGGACGAGCACGCTCGACCATACGCTTTGCTGACTTGATGTTCTGAGCATGGTTGAGATCCACCAAGCGCTTCATTACGAATGGCTTGAAGAGTTCAAGCGCCATCTGCTTTGGAAGACCGCACTGGTGAAGCTTCAACTGTGGGCCAACAACAATTACAGAACGGCCTGAGTAGTCAACGCGCTTACCGAGAAGGTTCTGACGGAAGCGACCCTGCTTACCCTTAAGCATGTCTGAAAGTGACTTGAGTGCGCGGTTACCTGGACCTGTAACTGGGCGACCACGACGACCGTTATCGAAGAGCGAGTCAACAGCTTCCTGCAACATACGCTTTTCGTTGTTAACGATGATCTCTGGTGCACCGAGATCAGCAAGACGCTTCAAACGGTTGTTACGGTTGATAACGCGGCGATAGAGATCGTTGAGATCTGATGTCGCAAAACGTCCACCATCGAGCTGAACCATCGGACGTAGATCCGGTGGAATAACTGGAACGCAATCAAGCACCATTGATGCTGGATTGTTAGTGGTTGTCATGAATGCATTGACGACCTTAAGGCGCTTGATAGCGCGAGTCTTCTTTGCACCCTTACCGTTTTCAGAAAGGTCTGTGAGCATTGCATGCTCTGTCTCGAGATCGAATGTCTCAAGGCGCTTCTTGATTGCCGCAGCACCCATATCGCCCTTGAAGTACATTCCATAACGATCACGCATCTCGCGGTAGAGGTTCTCATCACCTTCGAGATCCTGAACCTTGAGGTTCTTAAAGCGGTTCCAGACATCTTCAAGACGTGCGATTTCGCGATCTGCACGCTCGCGGATTGCCTTGAGCTCACGCTCTGCAGATTCGCGGACCTTGCGCTTTACATCTGACTTTGCATCTTCAGCTTCGAGCTCTGCAATATCTGCTTCAAGCTTCTTCTGACGCGCATCGAGATCTACATCGCGCTTTGTATCGATCTTCTTACGATCGTTGGCAAGCTTCTTCTCGTTCTGAGCACGATCTTCTTCGCGAGCCTCTTCATCGACCTCAGTGATCATGTAAGCAGCGAAGTAGATAACCTTTTCAAGGTCCTTTGGTGCAAGGTCAAGAAGGTAACCAAGGCGTGATGGAACACCCTTGAAGTACCAGATGTGAGTTACAGGAGCTGCAAGCTCGATGTGACCCATACGCTCACGTCGAACCTTTGCGCGTGTTACTTCGACACCACAACGCTCACAGATGATTCCCTTAAAGCGGACGCGCTTGTACTTACCGCAATAACATTCCCAGTCACGAGTTGGACCGAAGATCTTCT
>NZ_JBJTMK010000154.1:0-21749 GCF_046070465.1 Candidatus Planktophila sp.
CAAATGTGCAAACGATTGGCTCGGTGGACTTAACGATGTTCGGCTAGCTCTTGGTGTGCGATTGAAAATCGAGAACAATAATTACGAACATCTCGAACTACTTTCACCCGATGATCCCCTCCGTGGGGTTTATGCTGTTTACAGTTGGCTTGGATGGCTACAGGAGACTCTCCTGGAAGCACTGATGGATGAAATTACTGAATAGAAATTAGCCCTAGAATCTGACCATGGCTCTTACAATTTCGCGTGCAATTGTCGATGCAATTCTCGAACAATCACGAGCCGAATATCCTGATGAATGTTGTGGCGTGATTCTTGGTCCCGTCGGAGCAGATACACCAGTCCGCCATAAGCCGATGATTAATGCGGCCCATTCACCAACTTTCTACGAATTTGATCCCAAAGATTTGCTCGCCCTCTATCGCGAGGTTGATGATAATGATGAAGAAATTGTCGTCATCTATCACTCACACACAGAGACCGAGGCTTTCCCATCTCGCACCGATATTGCATATGCAGGTGAACCCGGGGCTCACTATGTATTGGTCTCTACCCGCGAAGATATTGCACCTGCAACAGAGTTTCGTTCCTATCGAATCATTGATGGCGTAGTTACTGAGGAAGAAGTTTCAATTACCGATTAGAGGCTTTTTTCGCCATAATACGGGTATGTCTATTGAAGTCCGCATCCCAACAATCCTTCGTCCATATACAAAAGATCAAAAGTCTGTTGAGGCTAATGGCGCAACCCTCTCTGCACTCATTGCAGATCTTGATGCGCAATATGCAGGACTCGGAGAGCGCCTTCTCGAGAACGGTGCACTTCGCCGCTTCATTAACATTTACATCAACGACGAAGATGTGCGCTTCCTTGGCGGACTTGAAGCTCCACTCAAAGATGGCGATTCAATAACTATCCTTCCAGCAGTCGCTGGCGGCAGTAAGTAATGTACTGATGGCCCGCTACGAATCACTCGCAGCATCAGTGGGTAATACCCCGCTGATTGGCCTCCCACGTTTATCGCCCGCTCCCAACGTTCGCCTCTGGGCGAAGATGGAAGATCGCAATCCCACCGGTTCCATTAAGGATCGCACCGCAATCTCAATGGTGGATGAAGCCGAGAAAAGCGGATTGCTCAAACCTGGAGCCACCATCCTCGAGCCAACATCAGGCAATACCGGAATTTCACTTGCTATGGCAGCCAAAGTTCGCGGATACAAACTTATCTGCGTCATGCCAGAGAACACCAGCCCTGAACGTCGCCAATTGTTGGAGATGTGGGGAGCGCAAATTATTTCTTCACCAGCTGCCGGTGGTTCAAATGAAGCGGTCCGTGTGGCGAAAGAGATTGCTTCACAGAATCCTGACTACGTCTTTCTCTATCAATATGGAAATCCTGCTAACTCGTTAGCGCACTACAACGGCACAGGTCCAGAAATTTTGAAAGATCTTCCAACAGTTACTCACTTTGTTGCAGGACTTGGAACAACTGGCACTCTCATGGGAGCTGGTCGTTATCTACGCGAACACAAACCAGATGTTCAAATCATTGCAGCCGAACCGCGATACGGCGAACTCGTTTACGGATTACGCAATATCGATGAAGGTTTTGTTCCTGAACTATATGACGCATCAGTTCTGACGCGTCGATTCTCGGTAGGTGCTGAAGATTCAGTAAAGCGCGTGCGTGAACTTCTCCATGTTGAAGGGATTTTTGCAGGCATCTCAACTGGCGCAATTTTGCATGCGGCCATCGCAATGGGAAATGAAGCTGTACGTGACGGTCGCGATGCCGATATTGCATTCATTGTCTGCGACGGAGGATGGAAATACCTCTCCACTGGCGTATATGGCAGCGATGTAGCTGATGCGACAGAGGGCCTCGACGGCACTTTGTGGGCTTAATCCGCCTCGCTAATTCTCGGTTTCGAGACTCAACCTCGTACGATTACCTCCATGAGCGACGCACCTATCGGAATCTTCGATTCTGGTGTTGGCGGTTTAACAGTTGCTCGAGCAATCTTGGATCAACTTCCCAATGAATCAATTCTCTACATCGGCGATACTGCACGCGGCCCTTATGGCCCACGTCCCTTGGCAGAGGTTCGAGATTTCTCATTAGAGACTTTGGATTTCCTGGTCGAACAAGGTGTCAAGGCTCTAGTGATTGCCTGTAACACAGCAAGTGCTGCCATGTTGCGCGATGCTCGTGAACGTTATTCAGTTCCTGTCATTGAAGTCATTCAACCTGCAGTGCGTCGCGCAGTTGCTGCAACTCGCACCGGCAAGGTCGGTGTGATCGGAACTCGTGCGACGATTGACTCACAGGCCTATCTGGATGCTTTCGCTGCTGCGCCTCAGTTACACATTACTTCTACCGCTTGCCCTCGTTTCGTTGAATTTGTTGAGCGAGGCGAAACTTCAGGCGAAGCAATAACACAAGTCGCTCGCGAATATCTTGCACCGATGATTGCAGCAGATATCGATACTTTAGTACTGGGTTGTACTCACTATCCGCTTCTGACTGGCGTCATCTCGTATGTAATGGGCAATGGCGTCTCGCTCGTTTCCAGTGCAGAAGAGACTGCAAAGGATCTCTATCGCGTTCTCGTGGAAAGTTCACTTCTTCGTGACTCACAATCTGCGGCTCCTACGCATCGATTTCTTGCAACTGGTGATGCAGCTGCATTTGAAGGATTGGCACGTCGCTTCTTAGGTCCTGAAGTCGGCTCTGTTCAACATCAAGATCTCTAAGCTCAGAAAAAAATTAACGCACTAACAAACTCGGAGGAAACCATGACACGCAATGATGGACGCTCGGTAGACCAACTACGCGATATCAAGATCACTCGTGGATGGCTCGACCATGCGGAAGGCTCTGTGCTTGTTGAATTTGGAAAGACTCGCGTTCTCTGCGTTGCATCATTTACTCCAGGAGTTCCACGTTGGCTTAAGGACAGCGGAACAGGATGGGTGACATCTGAGTATTCAATGCTTCCTCGCGCAACACATACTCGCTCCGATCGCGAAAGCGTGAAAGGCAAGTTGGGCGGACGCACACAAGAGATTTCACGTTTGATCGGTCGCTCACTCCGCGGCATCGTCGATATGAAAGAACTCGGCGAAAACACAATCGTGATTGACTGTGATGTTCTTCAGGCAGATGGCGGAACTCGTACCGCAGCAATTACCGGTGCCTATGTCGCACTTGCGGATGCAATTTCTTGGGCGCAACGTGAAGGACATGTAAAAGCAGGCGCAAAGCCACTTGCGGACTCTGTTGCTGCAATCAGCGTTGGAATTATCGATGGAATACCAATGCTCGATCTTTGCTATGAAGAGGATGTTCGTGCAGAGACAGATATGAACGTGGTTTGCTCAGGAGATGGTCGTTTTATCGAAGTTCAGGGAACAGCCGAGGGCGCGCCATTTGACCGTGCGCTCCTAGATTCACTTCTCAATCTTGCGGTGGCTGGAACACAGACTCTGACAGAGCTTCAGAAAAAGGCGCTCAACGCGTGAGCCATAAGTTATTACTAGGGACTCGCAATCAAGGAAAGATTGTTGAATTCCGTCGCATTCTCGATGCAATTGCACCGGGAGAAATAGAGCTCGTAGGGCTCGATCAATTTCCAGAGCTTCACGATGTTGATGAAACAGGATCTACATTTGAAGAGAATGCACTTCTTAAAGCACGTGAAATGTCTGAAGCTACGGGATTGCCCGCAATCGCAGATGACAGCGGACTCTGCATTGATGTGCTCGATGGCGATCCTGGAATTTTCTCAGCACGCTGGGCGGGCGGACACGGCGATGATGCTGCAAATATCGCAAGGGTTTTGCATCAACTTAAGGATGTAGAAGATGAAAAGCGCACTGCTTACTTCATATGTGTTGCGGCGCTCTATCTTCCTGATGGTCGTACCCACTGCGAAGAGGGCCGCTTCCACGGAAAGATTCTCTTCTCACCCATAGGTGAGAATGGTTTTGGTTACGATCCTATTTTTCAACCCGACGGGTTAGATATCTCCAGCGCTCAGATGAGCTCTGAAGAGAAGGATGCGATGAGCCATCGAGGCAAGGCCCTTCGTGCCATTGCCCCGCATGTGATGAGCGCTCTGAAAACCCTAGGCTAAACTTTGCCCATACGTCCGGCAGTTATCTGCTTGTGGCGCAACCCGAGGAGATAAACGTGGCAGTAAAGAAGAAGGCAGTTGCCAAGAAGGCAGCACCAAAGAAGACGACCGCTAAGAAGGTTGCAAAAAAGTCTGTTGCCAAGAAGGCGGCACCAAAGAAGACAACCGCTAAGAAGGTTGCTAAGAAGTCAGCGCCTAAGAAGGTTGCTAAGAAAGCTGTAGCCAAGAAGGCAGTTGCCAAGAAAGCCGTTGTGAAGAAGGCCACCGTAAAGAAGGCTGCTGCGAAGAAGACTGTCAAGAAGTCTCCAGCACGCAAGAGCTCTACATCTTCCGTAGTTGTTCCACCAGTTCCAACCAGTGCTTCACGCGATCGCGTTAATGTTTCTACAACTCCAGTTGCACCAGTCAAGGCAGCAACTCCAGCCGCAAAGCCATCTGCTGCGCCTCGTCAAGGCTCTTCAAAGAGCGTCCTTGTTGCAGTGCTTCTCGGCGTAGCGATCCTCACCGCAATTGTTGCATCACAGCAATCAAGCAACGATTCAACAAAGACAGATACTCCTGCAGCAACAGCTACAGAGTCTGCTTCACCTGAGGCAACAGCAACAGAATCAGCATCTCCTGCTGCTTCAACCGATACAACAAATGCTGCAACAACAGGCGAGGCACCTTCACGTTTTATCGGTAACTGGAAAGATGCATCAACTAAGGAAGTTCTTGTACTTTCTTGGAAAGCACCTGCTGGCGATGTAACTGGCTACAAGGTTGAGATCGCCTCAAACGGCGGCACATGGAAGGAAGTTTCACAGATTCCTTCAACTGAGTTGAAGTTTGAGCTCACTAAGACATCTGATTCGACCTACACATCATTCCGAGTCTCTGCAATTTATTCAGATGGCACATTGGGTGTTGCTAAGGCATTCGGTTTTGCAGGTCAGTTCGAATAAATCTCTTTAAATAAAAACCCCGGCGTATCCGAAATCGGAGCGCTGGGGTTTTTTCTTGCAAGTAAACATTGTTTTTAATCGAGGTAACGAGCGATTTCTTCGACATAGATTGCAACACCGGTCGGGACTAGGTGAACTCCATCCGGGGCAAAGTATTCGGGGTGACCTTCAGAGATAGCTGCCCAGTCGATTACCTGCACATTTGGATAACGCAATGAAATGCCGGCAATTAGCCTGTTATTTCCATCGCGCCAAGGGCGGGGGACGGCAGTGTTTACAAGAATAACTTCCTTCTCATTTTTGAGCGCATCAAGGATGTCGACCACTTGCTGTTGGGTCAGCGCATTGTTGTTGCCCATATTGAGAACTACCGGACCATCTGGAGCATTCGCCTTGTCGTGCAGAATCGCCTGCAATAGCTCGGGTGCCTGACGCCCCACGTGCGCATTAACGAGTGCAACCTTATACCGCTCCGCGAGAGCGCTCTTAATTCCGAGAATGACCGAATCACCGGTAAGCCAAATTCCCTCTTGAGTTTGAACGGGAGCGGCTTTTACTGACTCTAGGTTTTCAATGAGAGTTGTCCGTTGTTCATTGCCAATCATGATTGCACGTGAACTGACTACCGTTATCGATCCAATAAGAATTGCAACTATGGCAGCTACGGCAATTGTCTGTTTTTTCTTCTCTGATTGAGTGCGGTATTTCAAACCCTTGATCCAGTAGCTCAAAACACCTCGGCGGACAGGAAGTTCGATATAACGCAACGAGATATCGGCAAGTGCAAAGACAATCAGAATTCGAAGTGAGTACATCGCCCATGATGCACCTGCAAGATCGACCTTTGGGCGGGTTACTTGGAAGATTACCCAGTGCCACAAGTAGATTGCATAGGAACGCTCGCCGATCCAGAGGAGGACTCTGTTCTGCAAGATTGGGGCGAAGCGAGATGCCGGATGAACAATTGAGGTAATGATGGCAGCAGCAAAAAATCCAGCCAAAGGAAATGCGATTTTGTAGAGCGCAGGTTTTGTCTCGTCAATCAACAGAAATGTGGCGAGAATTCCCAAGAATCCAAAGACGCCAATGCCATCAATAAAGTCTTGTGCCCTCTTGCTCACTTCCATTTTGAAATTCTGTGGAATCCAGCTCACGGCAAGGGCTGCACCGAGGAAGAGGCCGATGCTATGGGTGTCAGTTCCAAAGTAAACGTGGCTTACCTTTGATGCATTTGCTGCATCGAGCGAAAATGAAACCGCCATCAAAGCGACTCCTGAGACTCCAGCAATAGCTAGCGAAATGAGCGAGATGCGCTTTTTGCCGAAGAATTTAAGGATTAACAAGAGGATTAATGGCCAGATGAGATAGAACTGCGCTTCTACCGCCAGCGACCAGGTGTGCTGCAATAGCGGCGGGCGACCGATTGCCTCAAAGTAATCAAGGTGGTGACTAACTAGCCACCAGTTCATCGAGCCAGTCAGGGCAAATGGTGTATCTATGAGGAAACGCCTGATGGTGTCTGGAGCCCAGATACCCACTGCAATAGCGGTTGTAGCAAGCATGAACGCGAGGGCTGGAAGTAGGCGACGCACGCGTGCAAGATAGAAAGCGCGAAGATCCAGCCCGCCACTGTTTTCAATTGAATCAAGCAACAAACGGGTGATGACATAGCCAGAGATAACGAAGAAGAGATCGACTCCAAGGAAGCCACCGGGAATCCACTTAAAACCTAAGTGATAAAAGAGAACAGCCATCACTGCGATGGCGCGAAGTCCATCAATTGCAGGTATGTATTGGATACCGCGTTTGGTAGCCATGGAAGTTATTTGCGCTTAGCTGCAGTTTTCTTTGCAGTGCTCTTCTTAACGGTGCGCTTTGGTGCATCTAAAGCTGGAGCAGTACGACGGCTCTCCACCTTGATAGGTTCTTTGCGACGCACAGTACCGTCTTCATTGAGAGAGTCATTTACTACTGCCTGCATATTGGCAAGCCGAGCAAATGCTCCATCAAGACGTTGACGTGATTGTGCAATTGCCTGCTCTGCCGCAACAAGGGCCTGAGACTGAACTCGGTAGAGCTTCTCAGATTCAGCAATTACTTCTGCCAACCAACGGCGGTATTCGATAACTTCATTTGCTGCATCAGCAACGATTCGCTCACCTTCACGACGAGCAGCTGATGCAACTGCTGCTGCTTCGCGCCGTTTGGTATCGATAATTGATTCAGCTTCGCGCGTTGCCTCATTGACGAGGTCTGCAGCCTCTGATTCTGCAGTAGAGATGTATTTGCGACCTCGTGCTTCGGCGCCGGAGAGAATACTGCGCGCTTTAGTCTCAGCGCTTTCCAAGAGATCCTTTGCATTACGAGTAGATTCATTGATCAATCGCTCAGCAGATACAACAGACTTTGCTTCACGTGCTTGAGCAGATTTGATCATCATCATCGCAGTTTCAGTTGCGAGGATTTCAAACTCTTCTTTACTTAACGAGGTGATATCGCGGCGTGAACGTAGGTCGCTGAGCTGTGATTCGAGTTCACGGATGCGATCGACAGGGTTGCCTGTAGGGGTGCGCTCGGATTCCTCGCGGAAGCCCACCCAGTTGAGAAAGTCCTTCTTCTCTGCCATTGATAATCCCCAGTACTAAAAAACGCCGCTACCGAATATTCCTTAGGGGCATAGGTTAGGGCATGGCAAGGCGAGGCGAAATCGCCCCTCAGCTTGGATTGCCTACCGTGAGCGGTAAATCGCCCTAGCGCCTTTCAACGCGATTTACCTTGAGCGGTAAATCGCGAAACAGATAGCCAGGTATTGGCTGATCCAGGCGGCGAGAACGAAAACGTGGAATAGCTCGTGGAAGCCAAAGTATTTGGCTGTGGTGCCAGGCTTCTTGAGCGCATAGAAGATTGCACCAATTGAGTAGAGCAATCCACCAATCAAAATAGGAATGAGTACCCATAACCCACCACGATCGTAGAGCTGTGGTGTGTAGACAATCGCAACCCAACCGAGAACTAAATAGTTAGCAACGTATAACCAACGTGGTGCGCCAATCCAGAAAACGCGAATGGCAACACCTGCAAGTGCGCCGGTCCAGACGATTGCTAACATCAGATTGCGATCGTGTGGTTCAAGAAGAGCAACTGCAAATGGCGTGTAGGAGCCCGCGATCAGAAGATTGATATTGGCGTGATCCCAACGGCGCCACATTTTCTTCTTTTCTGGAGACCACGGCACGCGGTGATAAATGGCGGAAACGCTAAATAACATGATTGCCGTAATCGAGTAGAGAGCAACTGCAAACTTCAGTGACTCCTTACTCAAGATAAAGAGAATTAAAGAAGCGATGATTACAGCGGGCGTTGCACCGAGGTGAAACCAGCCTCTTAGCTTTGGCGGGGCAACGGGGCTTTGAACTTCAGTCTCTTTGCTCATGCGGTAAGACTACGCGTTACTGAGGTTTCTGACAGATTTAACAGTCAGTGAGGCGCATGCCGCAATAAATGTCAGTGTGCCGGTGGCAAAGAGAATGGTATTGACTCCAAAATGAGCAGCAAGCGGGCCGGCAATGACGACCCCAATTGGCGCAATACCAAATGAGCCTAAGGCATCGTAAGCATTCACGCGCGAATAGGACTCTTCTGGAATATGGGTCTGCATCGATGTATTCCAGGTCACCATAAAGAATTCGATAGTGATACCTGAGAAGACAGCAGCGAGTACGCAGAAAATAAGTGGAAAGTCGAGCGCCAGGGCAAAGTCCCACACCACAGAAAATGCAATGAGAATCATTGTGATGAAGAGCGGTCTCTTAAACTTCTTTTTCAAAACAATAAATCCACCAATCATCATTCCTGCTGTCATTCCAGCGAGGTTGAGAGACCAATAGCGCGGCCCGGTATCTAGGTCTTTGAAATTAAGTGGTCCGAGAACTTGGAGCATGGATTCAAATGCCATATTGATAATGGCAAAGGTCAAAACCATTGTGACTACCCAGGAACGAGAGATAAATTCACGCCAGCCGACTGCAAGGTCATGGATGATTCCTGGGCTTTCAATGCGAGTTTTGCTCGGAAGATCAATATTCCAAACAATCAAACCTGCAATAAGAAATGATGTTGCATCGACGAGCAATCCCCACCCTGGATTAAAAGTTGCAACAATGACACCACCAAGTAGCGTGCCCGAGATGTAACCAATATTGCTCATTAACCCAATAACAGCATTACCGTCTTGAAGCTTTTCCTTTGGAAGAATTTCAGGTAGCACGCCGGACATTGCTGGCCACCAGAGCGCATTAAGGACTCCGAAGAGTCCGCCCATCACAACAAGAATCCAGATATGGCCAAACCCACCGATAAGCGAGATCGCACTTGTACCTGCCATAAAACTGCCAATGACATCGCTACCACCCACAATGCGATTGCGTTGGAAGCGATCTGCAAATACTCCGCCAAATAACATAAAGGCAATCATCGGGAAATAACGCGCAGACATGACGAGGCTGAGATCGCCTGCTGTTGAGCCAGGAATGCTTAAAACTCCATATGCCAATGCAATGGGGGACATCCCATTGCCGACGTTGGAGATAAATCGCGCCGAGGCGAGCATCGAAAACCCTTTATGGGCGCGGAGCTCTCTCATCTGTGTGCGCATTGAGTAAGCGTACTTAGAAAATCTGCTATGAGTTCACCATATATTTACCGAATTTGAATATTATCGAGACTATGCGGAAAGTAATTTCGGAATTTCTAGGTACCTACACTCTTGCTGCAGTGGTGGTTGGTTCAGGAATCATGGCAGAGGAACTTTCAAGCGATATCGGTGTGCAGCTACTGATCAATGCTCTTGCTACAGGTGCGGCACTGTGGTTGCTGATTACTCTATTTGCTCCACTGAGCGGTGCACATTTCAATCCAGTTGTTACTGGTATTTCCTACTTTCGCAGAGAACTCACTTTAAATCTATCTATGGGTTACATCGTTTCCCAGATTATTGGTGCGATTACCGGGACAGTCATTGCAAATTTAATCTTTGACAATTCCGCCATAGATATCTCAACTAAGAGCCGCGATGGCGGAAACCTCTTGCTCAGCGAATTCTTCGCGACCGCTGGCTTAATTTTTGTTATCTATCAACTTTCTACAATTAAGAAAGCAAGATATGTAGCAGCGGGAGTTGCTTCATGGATTTTCTCTGCCTACTTCTTTACGGCATCCACCGCGTTTGCAAACCCCGCAATAGCGATCGGACGTACTTTTTCTAATACCTTTGCAGGTATTGCCCCCCATTCAGCTTTGGTATTTATCCCATTCGAAATTCTGGGTGCTGCCTGTGGTTATCTACTTTTCACAACCCTCAATCAAAAGGTGAATAAATAATGAGCGATAAAAAGACAATCATGTTTGTCTGCGTACATAACGCAGGACGTTCACAGATGGCAGCGGGTTTTATGCGCGAGCTTGGCGGTGACCGTGTGGAAGTTCTCTCAGCTGGCTCTGCACCGAAAGATTCGATCAACCCAGTCGCGGTAGAAGCAATGGCTGAGCTTGGAATTGATATTGCAAATCAGAAGCCAAAGATTCTTACTCCTGAAGCGGTTCAACAATCTGATGTTGTTATCACCATGGGTTGCGGCGATGCCTGTCCGTATTACCCAGGAAAGCGCTATGAAGATTGGGTACTCGAGGATCCAGCGGGGAAGGGAATCGACCAGGTACGGCTTATCCGTGACGATATCAAAGGCAGGGTTTCGGCGTTGCTGGCGGGCATTCTTTAAATTTCCTCGCTCACTGGGCGCAAGTTGACCGCCGGGGACGATTAATTCATCTCGGAAAGTGCGATTCCAAGATGCGAATCCCTTGCAGTAGGTTCACACTAACGCCATCGAAGGTCAGCGTTGCCCTGAGCAATCGTTCCTGACCGACGGCCTTGTGGGCAAGGAAGCCCACACTGATGAAGAGTCAAGAAAGGCTCAGGAGATATGTCGGTAACACTCAACAGCAACCAATGGAACCTCGTTTATAACGTGTTCTCATTTGGTTTAATTTCAATGCTTGCTTGCACCGTGTACACATTAGTCTCACAGTCACGCGTGCTACCTAAGTACCGTAATGCGCTCGTAATGTCATCCATGGTTACATTCATCGCTGGCTATCACTACTTCCGCATTTTCAACTCATTCAACGAAGCTTCAAATGGCTTTATGGTCAATGTTTCAGGAGACCATGGTTCATTTAACGAGGCATACCGCTACGTGGACTGGCTCCTCACAGTCCCACTACTTCTCGTTGAAGTAATTGCAGTACTTGCACTTGCAAAAGAAGTTTCAAAGTCACTCATCATGCGCCTTGTTCCAGCATCAGCTGCAATGATCGCACTTGGTTACCCAGGTGAAATCGCAACTGATACAACAACTGCTGCAATCTACGGTGTGCTCTCAACAATTCCATTCCTCTACATCCTCTATGTACTCTTCGTAGAGCTCACTAAGTCGCTCGACCGTCAGCCTGAAGGTGTTGCAGATACAGTGAAGCGTCTTCGCCTCCTTCTCGTTGCTACCTGGGGTGTCTATCCAATTTCATACATCCTCGGCATGACAGGAGATCCAACAGCGAGCTCATTCGTAGGCGTTCAGGTTGGATACACCATCGCAGATGTTCTTGCGAAGTGTGTATTCGGATTAACAATCCTGAAGATCGCACGTATGAAGTCACATGCTGAAGGAATGGCAGCTGACCACTAATTAATTACCTGGTAATAAAGCGAAGGGCGCCGAGAAATCGGCGCCCTTCGCCGTTACTGTTCTACCCATGAACTCAGTGCGCATCAATAATTTTCGGATGGCTGCTTATGCAGCTTTCGCTGTCGGCCTGATTAATCTTCGCTACCAGACCGGTTCTGATAATAACTTGGTCAAGAGCGCCACCCTCTTTCTTCCTGGCTCACTCTTGTTGGCACTTACCTTTACCAATTTTGGAAAGAAGTGGCTGGAAAGCAGGACCGCCACCGCGATTATCGTCACTGGCGGCGGCCTCCTGCTTATCTACAGCTTTCTTCTCTAGTTACTTCGCAGCAGCAAAACCAACTTCGAGATCTGCCTTAAGGTCTTCAACATTTTCAATTCCGAGGCTGAGACGAACCAAGCCTGGCGTTACACCTGCAGCCAGTTGCTCATCTGCAGAAAGTTGAGAATGTGTTGTAGTTGCTGGATGAATTACGAGCGAGCGAACATCACCGATATTGGCAACATGGCTAAAGAGCTTGAGAGATTCCACAAACTTCTTGCCCGCCTCAACCCCGCCCTTGAGTTCAAAGGAGAGAACTGCTCCAGATCCCTTGGGTGCATATTTATTTGCAAGGGCGTGCCATGGCGATGAAGGCAACCCTGCATAGTTCACCTTCTCAACACTCGGGTGCTTTTCAAGCCAAGCAGCAATTGCCATTGTATTTTCAACATGGCGCTCGATGCGCAGGGAGAGAGTTTCAAGTCCCTGTGCTAACAACCATGCGTTAAAAGGAGAGACTGCAGCTCCGACATCGCGAAGTAGTTGTAGGCGAATCTTGAAGATGTAGGAGAGGTTTGCGCCGAATGCAGAACCAACTCCAAGTGCCTGTGAATAGACGAGACCGTGATAACTCGGATCCGGCTGATTAAATCCAGTAAAGCGCTCTGGATATTGTGCGTAATCAAATTTACCGGCATCAATAATCGCGCCAACAACTGCATTTCCGTGACCTGATAAGAATTTGGTTGCAGAGTGAACAACTACATCGGCGCCGAATTCAATTGGCTTGATGAGATATGGGGTTGCGACTGTGTTATCAACAATGAGTGGAACACCGACCTCATGTGCAACATCGGCGACTGCCTTAATGTCCAAGATTTCATTCTTTGGATTGGCAATAGTTTCACCGAAAAACGCCTTGGTATTTGGACGTACTGCCTTGCGCCAAGACTCTGGATCTGATGCATCGTCAACGAATGTCACTTCTACGCCGAATTTAGGAAGCGTGTAGTGGAAGAGGTTGTAAGTGCCGCCATACAAACTTGGGCTAGACACAATGTGGTCGCCAGCTTCGGCAACATTGAGAATCGCAAATGTTGTAGCGGCAGATCCTGAGGCAACGAGCAACGCTGCTACTCCGCCTTCAAGAGCGGCAAGTCGCTGTTCGACGGCATCTTGAGTTGGATTCATGATGCGGGTATAGATATTGCCAAGCTCTGCTAGCCCGAAGAGATTTGCAGCATGCTCTGTATCGCGGAATTGATATGCCGTTGTTTGATAGAGAGGGAGCGCACGTGCGCCAGTAGTTGGATCGGGAACTTGTCCTGCATGTACTTGCAAAGTCTCAAATGAATATGGCTGTGTCATGGTAACTCTCCAATGAAGGGACGTTGTGATGGAGAGCGAAAGGTAACAAGTATTGAGAAGAAGTTCTCGAGAGAGATTCGTTGATGCAAGTAGCTTGCAAAGTACTCTGCAGTATTACTTTCGGAAGTGAAGATCTTCTTTCTTCATGGCGGTAACGAGGAGGCGAATAGCACTTGGACCCATGCCATGCAGCTCTTTGATGGCAGCTAATGAGACTTTTCGAAGATCGCTGACTTTGTAGAGTCCATCGTCAATCAGCGCCCGACGAGCTGGAGCCGCTAGACCAATTTCACGCCACTCGCCATCGACTGCCGCATATTCGTCTAGATCAACTTCGCCTCGAGTAACAGCACACCGAGCTTCAGCTTTCTCTGCTTTGCGTGCAGCAGCCGCACGCTTTGCTTCGCCCTGCAACTTCTTAATCTTTGCTGGAGATGCCTTTGCCATTGTCAAAGACCTCTTAAATGAGTACGACTACTGCAGTCAACACAACTGCCAGAACAAGGCTCTTTCCGAGAATCTTCGCTGCATTGGCGCGATCTGCTTTGAGCGCTGCAGGATCTTTAATCTTCTTTACATCGCCCGCTTTATCGAAGTTAAAGACACCCATCAAGCCATATGCGAAACAGAAGCGGCTCTTCGCCTGTACATAGCCGACCGATGCAAGCATCGCCGGTGCAAATGCAATCAGACGAGAAGATGTTGAAGAGCCAGATGTGATGAGGTAAATCGCAAGAGCAAGGTAGATGACCCCACCAAGGATTGCGCTTTGATAGCGGCGATGGATCTCAGATGGACCGATATTGCACGAACCTGCGATGTAATCAGACATAGGAAGAGTCTAAAAGAATTGTGCGGGAGGCGGGACTTGAACCCGCACGCCGAAGCACCAGTTCCTAAGACTGGCGTGTCTGCCATTTCACCACTCCCGCGTCGCACCTGTGGATTTTTAAAAGCGGTGCAGGGCAAAGAGTAGGGCTTATCCGCGGATGAGCCAAAATCCGCTCTTGGAATAGGTCAACGATTACACGGGAAGGCCAGTTAAACTACGCAAATGTCCTCGCTTGCAGATCAACTCGCAGCCTCCATCCAGGGGCTCGTCGCTGCTGCAATCGAATCAGGTCAGCTCGCAGGTTCAGCCCCAGAATCCATCGTCCTTGAACGCCCCAAGAATCGGGACCATGGCGACTATGCAACTTCCATTGCGCTGCAATTAGCAAAGGCAGCCGGCAAGAATCCTCGCGAAGTTGCCACACTTCTTCAATCAGCAATCGCATCACTTCCGGGAGTCTCTGCGGTCGATATTGCTGGACCAGGATTTATCAACATCACTTTAGATCGTGCCAACCAGGCAGAGCTGGTGCGCACCATTCTTACCGATGCGACCGCATATGGAACTGGCGATTCGCTCAAAGGTGTCTCCATCAACCTAGAATTTATTAGCGCCAACCCAACAGGACCGCTTCACCTGGGCCACACTCGTTGGGCTGCTGTCGGCGATGCGCTTGGTCGCGTACTGAAAGCAGCGGGCGCACACGTGACCCAAGAGTTTTACATCAATGATCGAGGCCGTCAGATGGATCTCTTCGGTCAATCAGTTCAAGCAGCAGCAACAGGCAATCCGGTCCCTGAAGATGGTTACCAAGGTGATTACATTAAAGATCTGGCAAAAATTGTTCTTGCAGAAAATCCTGGAATTTCGGCGAGCGATGATTTCCGCGAAGCTGCTTACAAAGTTCAATTAGCGGAGCAACAATCCGTCCTTGAAACTTTCCACACTCAGTTCGATGTGTGGTTCTCTGAGCGCTCGCTCCACGATTCAGGTGCGGTCGAACACGGTATGGAGAAACTTCGCGAACAAGGCCACGTCTTCGAACAAGATGGCGCAGTCTGGCTTCGCACAACAGATTTCGGTGATGATAAAGATCGCGTTTTGATTAAGGAAAATGGCGAACTCACATACTTCGCTTCCGATACTGCTTATTACATCAATAAGCGCGAACGCGGCAATGACATCTGTATCTACATGTTGGGCGCAGATCACCATGGATATATCCATCGTTTGCGTGCAGTAGCTGCATGCGCTGGCGACAATCCTGATTACAACATTCACGTTCTTATTGGCCAGCTCGTAAAAATCATGGAAGGCGGCGAAGAAGTCAAGCTTTCTAAGCGCGCTGGAACCATTATTACTCTTGCAGAGTTGGTTGAAAAAGTTGGTGTTGATGCTGCTCGTTATACGCTTATTCGCTACCCGGTCGATACACCAATGGTGATGGATATCGATATCTTGCGCAGTAACACCAACGAGAACCCTGTCTACTACGTGCAGTATGCACATGCGCGCATTGCAGCAGTTCTTCGCAATGTTGCAGAGCTAGGAATTCCAACTGGTCTCGAAAACTTCGACCCATCACAGTTAACGCATGATCGTGAAAATCAGCTGCTCGGAACACTTGCAGAATTTCCTCGCATCGTCGCGCAAGCGGCAGAACTACGCGAACCACATCGCATTGCTCGCTACCTTGAAGAACTTGCCGGCGTTTATCACGGCTTCTACGCAGATTGCCGTGTCCTCCCATTAGGGGATGAAGCAATCGCACCAATTCATTCAGCTCGTGCAAATCTGTGCGCAGCAACAATGCAGGTAATTGCTAACGGACTTGCAATGCTCGGCGTAAGTGCACCGGAGCGCATGTAATGACATCAATTTCCAGTTCGGTGGGCGCAATGTGGTCAAAGAACATCACTTTTGACAATGGCCAAGTCAATCTTTCCGGCATTCCTGCTTCAGTACTTGCCCAAGAATTCGGCACACCAACATTCTTCCTCGATGAAGATGCATTTCGTTCCCGTGTGATTGCATGGCGTGATGGACTCGCAGCAGAGTTTGGCCATCACGCAGGCCATGTCTTCTACGCTTCAAAAGCATTCACATGTACTGCAGTCGCACATTGGATTTCTGAGATTGGCATCGGTATGGATGTTGCTACGGGCGGAGAGCTCGCAGCAGCACTTGCAGGTGGCGTAAATCCCGCGAAGATTCAAGTCCATGGCAATAACAAATCACTCGCTGAAATTGATCGCGCGGTTTCGATTGGCGTCAACACAATCGTCATGGACTCGCTCTTTGAAATTGATCGAGTTGCTCAAGCAGCACGAAAGCACGGCAAGCGCCAAGCCGTTCTTATTCGCTTGACACCTGGAATTGAAGCCCATACCCACGAATCAATTTCCACCGCGCATGAAGATGTGAAATTTGGTTTCTCGATTGCTTCAGGTGCTGCGTGGGCAGCTGTAGAAAAGGTTGCACAACTTCCCGATCTTGAACTTCGTGGAGTGCACTGCCATATTGGCTCACAGATATTCGGCACCGATGCCTTCGAAATTGCTGCAGATCGTTTACTTGCATTTATGTCAAAGTACCGCGACACATACGGATCGCAGCTTCCAGAGCTTGACCTCGGTGGCGGATACGGAATCGCTTATGTTGATGGTGAAACAACAGTCGAACCTGCCGATGTTTTGCCAACTCTCGGAGCGGCCGTTCGTACGGCATGCGCGAAGTACTCACTCGATATTCCTGCAATCTCTATCGAGCCAGGTCGCAACATCGTGGGACCAACAATGTTCACTCTTTATGAAGTAGGCACTGTTAAAGATGTCGTGATTGAAGATGGATCAATCCGCAAATATATTTCCGTAGATGGAGGAATGAGCGATAACGCCCGTACCGCTTTATATGGCGCCGAATACATTGCGAAGATTGCACAGCGCACATCAACTGCACCTACTGCACAATCTCGATTAGTGGGAAAGCACTGCGAAACCGGTGACATCATTATTCGAGATATTCAGCTTCCATCCGATGTTGTTCCAGGTGATTTGATTGCGACTCCGGCAACAGGTGCATATGGCCGCTCTATGGCGAGCAATTACAACCATGTGCCTCGTCCGCCTGTAGTCGCAGTCATTGATGGAAAGGCACGTGTCATCGTGCGCCGCGAGACCGAGGCTGATTTGCTCGCTCTCGATGTAGCCAAGATGTGAAAGAATCACCTCATGGGCTCAGCAAATAAACCAGTACGCATTGGCATGCTCGGCTGCGGTGTGGTCGGTAGTGAAGTCGCCCGCCTCCTTCTTGCAGATACTGAAGAGCTCTCTACTCGCGCAGGAGTCAAGATCGAGCTTGCCCGCATTGCAGTGCGAACTCTCAAGAATTACCCGGGGATAAACCCAGCACTTTTTACAACCGATCCATTTTCTATCGTCAACGACCCAGAGATTGACCTGATTGTTGAGGTCATGGGCGGAATCGAGCCTGCTAATGAGTTGGCTCATCTTGCAATCAAGAATCGCAAATCAATTGTTACCGCCAATAAGGCACTTCTTGCTAGCCACGGTGCAGAGCTCTTTACCGCGGCTTACGCGCAAGGGGAAGATATTTACTACGAAGCATCTGTTGCGGGTGCGATTCCGATTATTCGTCCACTTCGTGATTCTCTCGTCGGTGACTTCGTAATCCGCGTCATGGGTATCGTTAACGGAACTACAAATTACATTCTCACAAAGATGCATGAAGAGAATAAGGAATTTGCTGTTGCTCTCAAGGAAGCCCAGGAACTTGGATATGCGGAAGCGGATCCCACTGCAGATATCGAAGGCTTTGACGCTGCGGCAAAGGCTGCAATTCTCTCTGGCCTTGCATTCCACACACGAGTCACAGTTTCAGATGTCTACCGTGAAGGAATATCTCAGATTACTTTGGAAGATGTCCAGCTCGCTAAAGAACTTGGTTACGTCATCAAATTGCTCGCGATTGCAGAACTAACTCCTAAAGATGAGATTTCTGTTCGCGTACATCCGGTGATGTTAGAGAAGGCACACCCTCTTGCTTCTGTGCGCGATGCATTTAACGCAGTATTTGTGGAAGCAGAATCTGCTGGACCACTGATGTTCTACGGTCGCGGTGCAGGTGGGGCGCCAACAGCATCTGCAATTCTCGGCGACATCCTCGCAGTATCACGTCACATTGCACACAACTCTGTTGGTCAACGCGAAACTGATTATGCAGATCGCGATATTGCTCCGATCGAGACAACAAAGACCAAGTTCCTTATTCGCCTTGAAGTGCAGGATAAATCAGGTGTTTTGGCAGCTATTGCTCAAGTCTTTGCTGCACAGGGTGTTTCAATTCAGACTGTCGATCAAAATGGTCGTGATGCTGATGCAGAGCTCATCATCGTTACCCACCTTGCAACTGAAGGTGAACTCAAGGCAACAGTTGATGCTCTGAAGAAGATGGATATCGTCAGCAAGATTTCCAGTGTAATTCGTGTAGAGGGAGCGAGTGCGTAATGGGTCTGTTCAAGAAAAAGTCAGGTGCGCACCAATGGCTCGGCGTTATTGAAGAGTATCGCCACCGCCTTCCAGTAAGTTCAAAGACTCCTGTCATCACACTACGTGAAGGCGGAACCCCACTTATTCCTGCTGCATACCTTTCCCAACTTCTCGATAACGATGTCTGGGTGAAGTTCGAAGGAATCAACCCAACCGGATCTTTTAAAGATCGCGGAATGACTATGGCGATATCAAAGGCTGCAGAAGATGGCGCTAAGGCTGTCATCTGTGCATCAACAGGAAATACATCTGCGTCAGCGGCTGCATATGCCGTCAAAGCTGGAATGGTTCCTGCGGTTCTTATCCCAGAAGGCAAGATTGCTATGGGAAAGCTTGCACAAGCAGTTGCTCACGGTGCGACACTGCTTCAGGTCCAAGGAAACTTTGATGATTGCTTGGTCCTGGCTCGCGAACTTTCAGAGAAGTACCCAGTTTCACTGGTTAACTCAGTTAACCCCTTCCGCATCGAAGGTCAAAAGACTGCTGCTTTTGAAGTTGTAGATCTTCTCGGTGATGCGCCAGATATTCACACACTTCCCGTCGGAAATGCAGGAAATATCACTGCTTATTGGAAGGGCTATAACGAATACTCTGCTGATGGAATTTCTTCTAAGAAGCCAGCGATGTGGGGATTCCAAGCAGCAGGTGCAGCGCCTTTAGTGCTAGGTCACCCTGTCGATAATCCAGAGACAATTGCAACAGCGATTCGAATCGGAAAGCCTGCTTCATGGAACCAGGCAATCGCTGCGCGCGATGAATCTGCGGGCCTCATTGATTCAGTCACAGATGAAGAAATCTTGGCTGCCTATCGAATTCTCTCTGCCCATGAAGGTATTTTCTGCGAGCCATCTTCGGCTGCAGGACTTGCAGGGCTTATCAAGTACAAGGCCGCAGGAAAGCTTCCTCGTGGCAAGCGCATTGTTATTACCTGCACAGGAAATGGATTGAAAGATATTCCTTGGGCGCTCGAAGGCGCGAAAGATCCTGTCAGCGTTCCAGTCAACGCTGATATTGCAGCGCAAGCACTTGGATTGAGCAAGGCTTAATTTATGAGCAAGCCAACTTTTAAAGCTAAGCCAATGCAGGTGCAGGTCCCTGCATCCTCGGCCAACCTCGGTCCAGGCTTTGATGCATTTGGCTTGGCACTTGCCATGCACGATCGTTATGTGGCGCAGGTACTCGATGATGTAATTCTCGATATCGATGTTACTGGTGAAGGTGCTGATGAAGTTCCACGTAACGACAAGAACTTACTTGTTAAAGCGATGTATAAAGGTTTTGATTTTCTCGGCGGCCGCCCAAAAGGACTTGCAATCCGTGCGCTGAACGTTAACCCTCATGGTCGTGGACTTGGTTCATCTGCAAGTGCAATTATTGGCGGATTAGTTCTGGCACGCGCTCTTGTTCTCAACGGTGAAGACCACATGAGCGATATTCAACTTCTTTCATTAGCAACAGATATGGAAGGCCACCCAGATAATGTTTCAGCCTCACTCTTTGGCGGCGCAACTATCTCTTGGTTTGAAGTTGAAAAACATAAGTCATCTGCTCACTGCATTCATCTCAACGTAGATCCGCGCATCCAAGCGATTGCATATATTCCACCCAAGGCTCTGGCTACCTCGAAGGCGCGCAAGATGTTGCCAGAGGCGATTCCTTTTGCTGATGCGGTGCGTAATACAACAAATGCAGCGCTCATGAGCCATGCATTAACAACTCGACCAGATTTACTTTTCACTGCAACAGAAGATTTCTTACATCAGTCATATCGCGCAGAGGCCATGCCTGAGTCATATGCACTCGTGCAGAAACTTCGTGGTGCAGGTATCGCTGCTTTTATCTCGGGTGCGGGACCTACAGTCCTTGCACTGCATACAGCCGATCAACGTGAGGTAGAAGAGCTGAAGTTAGCTGGAGGTAAGGCTTTTGGGGCGACCGTGCTTGAAATTGCCTCTCGTGGAGCCGTCCTGCTATAGTTTCGGCCATCAGCACCGCCGGTTTCACTCGAGGCGACTACGCTGGTAAATCTCAAAGATATAAGAAATACAAAACCAACATTCCCTGCGGTTTATGCCGGGGGACACTCAAGAAAAGAATTCAATGACAACAACAGAACTCGCTGCAATGACACTTCCGAAACTCAAGGAAGTGGCCTCCCAACTTGGTATTGAAGGCGCAGCAAAGCTCAAGAAGGACGCCCTCGTAACAGCAATCGGCGATCTTCAAGCAGCAAACCGCGAAGCAGCTAAGGCAGAACGCGAAGCACGTCGCGAAGCTCGTAATGCAAAGCGCAACAATAAGAATTCCGATGACTCTGAAGGAACAGAGAAAGAGTCACAGAATTCAAACAATTCATCCGATGATGACAACGATAACGACAATTCTTCAGACCACCGCGGAGATCGTGGCGACCGTAATGACCGCAACCGCAATCGTCGTGACCGCAACCGCGGACGCGATCGCAACGGACGTGACCGTGGCGGACGTGAAGAGCGTGAACCAGTAATCGGTGAAGATGACGTTCTCGTCCCAGTAGGTGGTCTCGTAGATATTCTTGAAAACTACTCATTTATTCGTACAGCTGGATACCTCCCTGGTCCCAACGATGTCTATGTTTCACAAGGACAGGTCCGAAAGTACGGACTTCGTAAGGGTGACGTTGTCACAGGTCAGGTTCGCCAAGCACGCGAGGGCGAGCAGAGGCAGAAGTACAACCCTCTTATTACCCTTGAAACCGTTAACGGCGTTCCTGTTGAAGAGGCAAATGCACGCGTTGAATTCGGAAAGCTCACCCCTCTCTACCCTCAAGAGCGTCTTCGCCTTGAGACAGAGCCAAACATTCTTACAACTCGCGTGATCGATTTGATTGCACCTATTGGTAAGGGACAGCGCGGA
>NZ_JBJTMK010000155.1:0-3967 GCF_046070465.1 Candidatus Planktophila sp.
ACCTGATCGGTGTCCGCGAAGAGATGGATGACCGATAAATCCACGCGAATGTTCGCGTAGAACCAAGTTGCGCGGAGCAACATCGAGTCCGCCATGAAAGTGTGGCTTATGTACTGCAGCAGAAAGCGCCTTCTCGGCACCGCTCTCAAGTGAGCCAACTTTCTTACCCCAATGGACTATCGAAAGCGTTTCATCGCCTTCTTCAAAGATGATGGATGATCGTGATTGGCTCAAATGAATCATGGCGGCAGTCTATCTTTGCGGCGGAAAGATAGATAGAACGCCCACTGTTAAACTCGCTCACATGATTATCGATGTTTGGTCTGATGTTGTCTGCCCTTGGTGCTTCATAGGAAAACGTCGATTAGAGAAGGCTCTCTCACTATTTGAGCATCGCGACCAGGTAACTATTCGCCACCGCGCATTTCAGCTGCAACCAGATATCACCTCTACTGTTCCCACTGCAGATTACCTCGCCGATAAATATCGCATGCCAACTGAGAAGGTAAAAGAGATGCAGGCCAATGTCTGTGCCATCGCCGATGGTGAAGGTCTTTGCTACAACCTCGATGACACCTTGTCAGGAAATACTTTTGATGCCCACCGTTTACTTCTCTGGGCGGCGACCATCGATAAACAAGATGTACTTCTAGAAGCCATGTACTCTGCCTATTTTGAGAAGTCGCAACCACTCTTTAGCCATAAAGATCTCATTGCCGTGGCGACCTCCGTCGGAATTGATTCCATCGACGTTGAAAAAGTTCTCAAGAGTGAGCAATTTAAAGATGAGGTCATCGCAGATCGCGCACTTGCTTCACAGCTTGGCGCAACCGGCGTGCCATTCTTCGTTGTCGATATGAAATATGGCATCTCAGGCGCTCAGCCACTGGAAGCTTTCACGCAAACCCTCGAGGGAGCGTGGGCAGAGTCGCATTTATAAACCTATAGAATTACGCACACATCCAGTTCTGCTGGAGGCGGTAGCTCAGTTGGTTAGAGCCCCGAACTCATAATTCGGTCGTCGTCGGTTCGAGCCCGACCCGCCTCACTTAATTATTAGCGAATACTTTCAGCGCTCCCCCATAGCAAGCAACCCAGGTGCGGTTGGTGGAAGGGTCATAAGTAACACCAATTGGCTCGTTACAGACCTTGATGGTCTGCAAGACTTTCATATCTGATGTACGCACCTTTGAGAGAGTGTCTCCGTTGAAATTCACAACAAAGAGCGCGCTTCCATCACTTGAAATATCTAAGCTTCGAGGCTTCTCGCCAGTTTTGACGCTCTTGATGCTCTTATTCTTGACTAGATCCCAAGCTTGAACTTTCCCAGCTAAATTCATCGTGATGTACATCTTTGTCTCATCCGGCGCGAGAACAATTGCGCGAGGATTTATGCCAACTGGAATCAATGTCTGAGTAAAATCTTCAAGGTTGATGCGGTGAACTTGTGATCCGCCCATCTCGGCGACGTAAGCAAGTTTGCTGTCTTTAGTGATTGCTATTCCGCGTGGATATTTACCAATCCTGATTGACTTCACGGTCTTGCCGTTTTCAATTGAAATAATTGTGACGGTATACGAGCACCAATTGCTGACAAGTATGTACTTGTTATCTGGCGAAACTTTTACAACTTTAGGGACAGAACCCACTGGAAATACCGCATCAATTTTCTTGCTTTCCAGATTTACCCGTGAGAGAAAGCTCGTGTCATAACCAGACGAAGGTGAACAGGTGTCGTGGCCTTCTTTATTGAAACCTTTGCCATACATCGCGTAGTTGGTGAAGTAGAGATATTTACCGTCGGGTGAATAGGCGCCTTCAACGGGTGCTCCTTGGTAATATCCAGAATATTTTGAATATCCATAATCTGAAAGAGCAACCGAGTCAGGGACGGTAGCAATCAGCTCTGCCTTATTAGCGTCATAGATTGTGACGCTATGGCTATACATCATGTTTTGGGCGCTGACCAGACCTGTGCCAGAGGCCAAGACTGACTTAGGAGAAATTGTCCCCCCTATAGTCTTAATAAGAACTAACTTCTGATCTGAATTCAGGATTGATTCCGCATGTGAGCTCGGCAAGGAAATGAGAGTAATAAATAGGGAAACCACCGCAAATCTGCGCATACAGCAATGCTATCGGCAATCTCTCAGGTTTCATTCACTGAGTTTTATCCGAACTATGACTTAATGTATCCATGGAATCACTCTTGTACTCAATCGCCGGCCTGCCAGTTCATCCACTGATTGTTCATTTCGCTGTTGTTATCTTGCCCTTGGCTGCAACTGCGCTGATTGCTCTGATTTACATGCCGAAGCTCAAGAGCCAATATTCCTTCATCACCACAGTTGCTGTCGTACTTGGATCAGCGGCAGTGCTAGTTGCTAAGCAATCCGGCGAAGCCTTATCAGAGAAAATTGGTACACCAGTGAAGCACGCGGATTACGCATCGCTCTTAACCTACACAGCATTCGTATTTATGGTCCTCACTTTGATCTGGTACCGCTCTAGCAAAGGTCGCAAGTCACGTGTTGTGACACCACTTGGTCACACAACCGTTCTAGCTGCGATTGCAGTATTGGTACTTACCTTCCTTACGGGGCATACAGGCGCCGAAGCTGTTTGGAAGGGCAAGTTACCGGAAGCAACTTCCGCCACAGCAAAGGCATCAGCGACTCCCAAGGCGACTGCGACGAGCAAGGTTGCTGGCACTTACAACGCAGCTGACTTGAAGAAACATGCAACCGCTGCCAGCTGCTGGTCTGCAATTAACGGAAATGTCTACGACCTCACCAAGTGGATCAATCGCCATCCAGGTGGCGCATCTGTTATTAAGGGTCTCTGTGGACGTGATGGTTCAGCAGGATTTAACGGTCAGCATGGTGGCCAAAGTCGACCTGCAAGCGAGCTCGCAGCCTTCAAGATTGGTAAGTTCGCCTAGCTCTATGCTTCGGGCATGAGAAAAGTTCTTTCGATTGCCCTCCTGTTCAACCTTGTTGGAATCGCTCCACTTCATGCCGGCGAGATTTCTCGAACCTCAGTGAGAAATTGCGTCAACATTGCAACGGGTGAAGCTCGACTTGTCTCAGAGAAAGTCACCAAGTGCAGCAAGAGTGAGAAGCTGGTGAAGTTGGTGATTCCAGCTTTCGAGCCTCAATCACTAGTCCATGCAGGCTCAGGAGCTCCGGTTGATTTTCAAACCGGCCATGACGGAGATTTCTATATTGACTCTGCAGCCAAGAAGATCTATGGCCCTCGAATCGCCGGAGTTTGGGGTGCAGGTAGTTCGATGATTGGCGAAGTAGGCGCCGTTGGTAAAACTGGTGCCGCGCTGATCAGTGGAATGGCAGCACCTGACTCACAAACTGGATTTGTTGGAGACTTCTATCTCGATATCACCACGAAAATGATTTATGGACCAAAGACAGAACGGGCAGGTTGGGGCGTCGGATCATCAATTACCGGCCCGCAGGGTCCGGTCGGTAGCCAGGGACCAACTGGACCAACAGGAGCAGCAGGCGCACCTGGAGGATTTGGTGCCTATGGCGCTTTCTACGACACCACAACTGTGACTCTTACACAAAATGTGGCAACACCAATTCCGCTAGGAGTTACTCAATTCGCTAGTGGAGTTTCAATTGCCGATGGCTACAAAATTTCAATCAGCAAAACTGGAAAATTCAACATTGCATTCTCATCACAAGTAATCAAAGAAGATAACGGTGACGATGTAATCTCAATCTGGCTTTGCAAAGGCACCAATGGAGGGGCTTGCACTAATCTTCCATGGACAAATACCGATATGGTCTTCTCGGGACTCAATTCACGACATGTTGCAGCTTGGAATTTCTTTGTCGATGCAACTGCTGGTGAGTATTTTCAATTGATGATTTCTTCTGCCGGTACAACGCTTAAAACTAAAATACTGAGCGCTCCAGCACAGAGCTCTCCAGCTCGCCCGGAGATT
>NZ_JBJTMK010000156.1:0-4088 GCF_046070465.1 Candidatus Planktophila sp.
TCGTTCGGCGACGACCGGGTGTTCATCGAGAAGTTCATCCTCAATCCGCGCCACATCGAGATCCAGATCCTCGGCGACCAGCACGGCACCATCCTCTATTTGAACGAGCGCGAATGCAGCATCCAGCGCCGCCACCAGAAGGTGGTCGAGGAAGCGCCGTCGCCGTTCGTCACGCCGAAGATGCGCAAGGCGATGGGCGAGCAGTGCGTGGCTTTGGCCCGCGCGGTGGGGTATTATTCGGCGGGCACGGTCGAACTGATCGTCAGCGGTGCGGACCCCACGGGGGAGAGCTTCTACTTCCTTGAAATGAACACCCGCCTGCAGGTCGAGCATCCAGTCACCGAGGCGATCACCGGGATCGACCTGGTCGAGCAGATGATCCGCGTTGCTTACGGCGAGAAGCTCGCCATGACGCAGGACGACATCGGCATCGACGGCTGGTCGATCGAGAACCGGGTCTATGCCGAAGACCCTTATCGCGGGTTCCTGCCCTCGACCGGGCGGCTGGTGCGCTACGATCCGCCGGTCCCGGGCTGGGAAGACGACGGCGCTGCCAATGGCCGCCGCGGGATCGACGGCATCCGCGTCGATGACGGGGTCTACGAAGGCGGCGAAGTGTCGATGTTCTACGACCCGATGATCGCCAAGCTGGTAACCTGGGGCGAAACCCGCGACGAGGCGGCGGACAAGCAGATCGCCGCATTAGATGCGTTCGAGATCGAAGGGCTGGGCCACAACATCGATTTCGTCTCTGCGATCATGCAGCACCCGCGCTTCCGCTCGGGCGAGCTGACCACCGGGTTCATCGCCGAGGAATATCCCGATGGCTTCCACGGCGCGGCGACTTCGGACGAGGTTCTGGGTCACCTCGCGGCCGTCGCCGGGTTCGTCGCCACCGCCCGCGCCGACCGGGCGCGGCAGGTCGATCAGCAATTGAACGGCGAGCTTGAGCCGCCTTACGACTGGTCGGTGACGATCGCGGGCAAGACCTTCGCGGTCAGCCTCGACGAGGACATCACCGTCGATGGGGAGGCGGTCGACCTGGCGCTCGAATACACCCCCGGCGACCGGCTGATCGAAGCCGAAGTGGGCGATGTGACTTACGGGATCAAGCTCAGCCCGACCCGCACCGGGTTCAAGATGACCACTCGCGGGGCGATCCATCAGGTCCAGGTGCTGCCCGCAGCCATCGCGCCACTCACTCAGCACATGATCGAGAAAATTCCGCCCGATCTGTCGCGCTTCCTGATCTGCCCGATGCCCGGGCTGCTCGTGGCACTCAATGTGGAAGTCGGCGACAAGGTTGAGGCCGGCCAGCCGCTCGCAGTGGTCGAGGCAATGAAGATGGAAAATATCCTTCGCGCCGAGAAATCGGCTACGGTGAAGAGCATCAACGCTAAGCAGGGCGAAAGCCTCGCGGTCGATGCGGTGATCCTCGAGCTCGAATGAGTACCATCTGGACCATCGGCTATGAGCAGACCACGGTCGACGCCTTTCTGGCCTCGCTGACCGCATCCGGGGTCGAAGTTGTTGCCGATGTCCGGGCGATCGCCGCTTCGCGCCGTCCGGGATTTTCGAAGACCGCGCTCGCCGCCAACCTCGCAAGCGTGGGCATCGGTTACGTCCACTTCCGCGCGCTCGGCACCCCGGCTGTGGGTCGCGCCGCGGCGCGGGCGGGCAAGCACGCTGCGTTGGAGAGAATCTACTCCGGCCAGCTCGAACTGCCCGAGGCGATCATGGCCGGGGCGCAACTTGCCGAACTGGCCGCTGAAAAACGCACGGCACTGCTGTGCTATGAGCGCGAACCGGGGTGCTGCCACCGCACCCTGCTGCGCGAAGCGGTGCTGGGCGAGTTCGAGACCATCGACCTGTTTCCCTGAGCCGAGACCGCCATGCATCTTGCCCATTCCCCCGATGCCCCTGCCGCCGAGCAGATCACTTTCGATCAATTCCTCGCAGTCGATATTCGCGTCGGTACTGTACTCACCGCCGAACCCTTTCCCGAAGCGCGCAAGCCCGCCTTCAAGCTGACCATCGACTTCGGCCCCGCCATCGGCATCAAGAAGTCGAGCGCGCAGATCACAGACCGGTACACACTGGAAGACCTGTACATCTCGCTCTGAGACGATTCCCTGGATATGAATCCCATCGGGAGATACGACCAGTGCGCCAATCTGATGCGTTTTCAGTGCAGTTACCAAGTCGTGGACAGTGGCAGATGCAGAAATTGTCTCTGGATGTTTACCTGAAATAATTGATGCAATCTTCATGGTTAGCCTTTCGTGAAGTATCGATAGAGATACTCCTCTCGGCGGCTAGTGCTGACAATAGGTTTTAGGGCTTCCCCTAATTCACTAAGGAAGATCCTTGACTAGGAGAGCTGCAGCATCAATTTCTGCCTTTTGATGGGGATAGAGGTTCTGGCCTGGGTAGTTATTAGTGTGGCTAAAAGGGTCTTGCAGTTTTACAACCCCTGAAAGTTGCTGCAACACAAAAAGCCCACAAAATGGTGAGTAAACAGCGTTATAGCCACCCTCATGTGCAATCAGAATTCTATTCTGAGCGGTTGCCGCTGCACACTCCATGAGAATATCTGTCAGACGTGAATAGCCCTGTGCTGTGACCATCATGCGCCCCAGAGGATCGTAGACAGAGGAATCAAATCCGGATGCAACTGCTATGAGATCTGGTTTGAATTTGAGTAAGGCAGGTTTAACGACCTTCTCAAATGCATAGATATATCCACCGTTACCAGTACCAGCTGGAAGCGGAATATTTATGTTGGTATTAAGACCAGCACCTTCGCCTCGCTCGCTACGTTCGCCTGAATTTCGTGGATAAAGTCGTTCTTGGTGCAGGGAAACTGTGAGGACATCAGGATCTGTATAAAAGATATCTTGAGTTCCGTTGCCATGATGAACATCCCAGTCAACGACAGCAATACGTATTCCAGGATTCTCTTTCTTAATTACAGAGAGAGCTATGCCGAGATTAGAGAAGAGGCAATAACCCATTCCACCTGAGCGAACAGCGTGATGTCCAGGTGGCCGAACGAGCGCATACCCGTTATCAACTTCGCCGGCCATGATGGATTGAGCAAGAGCGGTTACTGCACCTACTGCCATTGTGCCGATCTCATAGCCACCTTTAGCTAGGGGAGTTTCTCCATCTCCAGCATCTCCACCGTTAGGTTGTTCGCTCACATTCTTTAAATTGGTGAGGTAGCTCTGAGGATGCACAAGAAGAAGTTCATCGTTGGTTGCGTGTCGAGCTGGAATTCGATTGAGGTGATCGACAAGCCCAGAGACAACAATTAATTCGTGGATACGTTTTTTTGTTTCTGCATTTTCGTAATTAAAGTAGGGTTGGAGACCAGCACCTGGATCGCTCGCAAACATTCCAGCACCAGAGCCAGTGTCATGCCAACCAAATATCTCGTGATAAACGTATCCAGTCTTAATTGGATTCACCGACTTTCTCCCACATCTTTGCCATGATCCACCACTGTCCATCAAGATAAACAATGTTGAGGTAATCCTGCATTACGCCGCCGAACATCTCGAGTTGTGGCTTTACCCATGCCAGAGTTCCTGACACCTGATCGAAGTCCAAGACGTAGTCATTGCGGGCATTTCCAAGTTCGGCAGGGGATTGGCGATTAGCAACAGCTTCGCGGTAAACGTCATATGGGCGAAGGTTGAGTTCACCGGTCTGTGTTGAATACAGCGCGCAATTCTTATGAAAGACCTTGTCGAAGAGCTCCATATTTTGAAAGTGCATCACATCAAAGTAATCATCTATCAACTTGATGATTGCAGGGTCGTTAATATCAACACGAGAATAATCTGCCATGACCTAAGGCTAACGGTGTTACAGAACTTTAGATAGGAATGACCTAGTGCGCTCATGCTGTGGATTGGTGAGGACTTCCTTCGGTTTACCTGATTCAACCACAGATCCTTCATCTATAAAGAAGAGTGAATCACCGACCTCGCGCGCAAAGCCAATTTCATGAGTGACGACAACCATAGTCATGCCTGAAGCAGCAAGTTTCTTCATTACCTCAAGAACTTCTCCAACAAGCTCGG
>NZ_JBJTMK010000157.1:0-3064 GCF_046070465.1 Candidatus Planktophila sp.
ATCAATGCGTTGTACTTCGAATACCGTTCAAGAATGCGCATTACGAGTGGCTGCAGCGTAAAGATTGCAATTGTGTTGACTCCGAAAATTAATCCGAGCCACTTAGGAGAAAGGCCAAGAAATTGTGTTGCGAAAATCGGTACACCGGCCTGAATAACACCGTAGCCAAATGTGAAGAGAATGATTCCGCCAGTTCCGAGTAATACCAGAGGCTTAATCTTCAACAAATCTCGATAGGTTCCTTGCTCCGGTTCATCAGCTTTGGGTTCATACTTATCTAGCCCTTCTCCGTGGAGCGAGAGGATGATTGCTAAGTAGATAAGAAATGTTGCGGCATCGATCCAGTACATCCATTGAAATGATCGCAAAGATCCTTCTTGAATAATCAGTGAGCCGATCAAGCCACCGAGACCAAGCCCTAGATTGAGCAACATAAAGTTAAGACCAAAAATCTTGGAGCGATTCTCTTCCGGAGTTACGCGAGTAAGCACGACGCTCTGTGACGGCCAGATCGCCTGCCCTGCAATATTGATAGCTGTCAGTGCGAGAATTACCTGAAGCTGGGTTGTTACAAAAGCAAGAGAGAATGCCGCAGCGCTATTGAGTAAAAGCCCAACAATCATGACTTTTTTGGGACCAATACGATCGACAAGGGCGCCCATAGGAGTGCTTGCGATGATTGAGACAATTGCACCCCAGGCAAGCAAAAATCCGCCAAAGGTATTGGTAAAGCCGCGCATATCGTGGAGATATACCAGCAAGAGCGAGAGCGTCATTCCCCCGCCGATGGCATTGAGGCAGATGCCCAGAACCATCTTGCGAGATTTTGGATTAAGGACCTCGCGAATTTCGCTGTAGAGCATTTACTTCAGCAACTCTTGTGCTTGATCAAGAATCTGTGCTGAGTACTTAACAATCAACGAAACATGACCATGCCCTGGAACGAAATTGAGGGCAGAGCCAGGGATATGTTTTTCCAGCCAATATGAGTGTGCGTGAGGCACCATTAAATCTTGGTCGCCTTGCCAGATAAGCACTGGTGTAGAAATTGCTGCGAGATCAAAACCCCACGCTTGAATGAAGGCAATGTCGTCATCAATCCATCCATCAAAACTTACTGCCAAACCTTTGCGCATTGTTGTTGCCATTTCATCGGCAAAAGCGCCTTCAATGACGGCTTTATCAGCATCGCTAATCAATCCCCCGAATGATTCTCGTACCTGTTCTCCCGTGACATTTTTAAAAGCACCGGCATTTGTATCCATCCATGCAGATATTGCAGCCTCACCTTTGAGCGCTTCGCCAAATTCTTCTTCATTTTCGGGACCCATGCCTGCAAGGAAATCTAAATCTTCGGCTCCATATGCGCCGACGCCAGCTAGGGTGATTGCGCCTTTGCAGCCCGCAAGTTGCGTTGTCGCCAAAGCGTGTGGTCCTCCGCCAGACCAACCGATTGAGATGAATTCTCTGATGCCCATGGAATCTAGTAACTCTTGGATATCGTGATTATTGGAGAGCACAGTGCGACCTTCATTGCGATCACTGATGCCATAACCAGCACGACTGTAAGAGAGTGCCCTCACGCCACGAGCTGCCGCTTGTTCTAACCATGAAACCCACGCATGTGCATGACCTGGCGTTCCGTGGTGAAAGACGATCGCACTTGTTGAAGCGATTCCGTTATCGAAATATTCGAGAAATCGACCATCGGTGAGTTTGAGTGTAGGCATCCGGAAAGTGTAAACCGCAATTGAATACTCTGTCAGAATACCTCTATGTCTTCCGGCTTTGAGTTCGAGATACAACACGCCCCTGAAAAGGGTCTTGCTCGCGTCGGAACAATCACAACACCGCACGGAGAAATTCAGACTCCTGCCTTTATTCCTGTAGGTACCAAGGCAACTGTGAAATCAGTTCTCCCTGGCGCGATGGAAGATTTAGGCGCACAAGCACTTCTTGCCAACGCATACCACCTCTATTTACAGCCAGGGCCTGATGTTCTCGATGAAGCTGGTGGTTTAGGTTCATTTATGAACTGGGATAAGCCCACCTTTACTGATAGCGGTGGATTTCAAGTTCTCTCACTGGGTGTTGGCTTTAAGAAAGTCCTTGCGATGGATGCCCAGACCTTTCGATCTGATCAAGTAATCGCTGGCAATAAAGAACGCCTGGCACATGTCGATGATGAAGGCGTGACTTTTAAATCTCACCTTGATGGATCGATGCACCGCTTCAGCGCCGAGATCTCAATGCAAATCCAACATAAAATCGGCGCAGACATCATGTTTGCCTTCGATGAATGCACAACTCTTCACAACACCCGTCCCTATCAAGAGCTTGCCATGGAGCGCACGCACAATTGGGCAATCCGTTGTCTGGATGAGCACAAGCGGCTCACTGAATCTCGCAGCGATAAGCCTTACCAAGCGCTCTTCGGTGTTATTCAAGGCGCTCAGTACGAAGACCTTCGCAAGATCGCTGCTGCCGATCTCGGTTCGATGTCGTCATCAGGAATCAGCTTTGACGGCTTTGGAATCGGCGGAGCGCTCGATAAGGAATCACTCGGAACAATTGTCAGCTGGGTCAACTCCACTCTCCCCCAAGAAAAGCCGAAGCATCTGCTCGGTATTGGCGCTCCAGAAGACCTCTTTGTAGGAGTAGAAAATGGTGTCGATACTTTCGATTGCGTTCTTGCATCACGCATTGCCCGCACCAGCGCGGTCTACACAATGACTGGCCGCTTCAATGTTTCTAACGCAGGATATATCCGTGACTTCAATCCAATTGATAGCGAATGCGACTGCTACACCTGCACCAATTACACTCGTGCATACCTTTGTCATTTATTCCGCGGTAAAGAGATGGTTGCAGCGACGCTTGCAACAATTCACAATGAGCGATTCATCGTGCGCCTCGTCGATCAAATGCGCCACCATTTGTTAGCCGGCACCTTCTATGACTTTAAGGCCGACTTCCTTGGCCGCTATCTTCACCGCAGCGGCCAAGCCTCTAATTAATTCGCTTAGTGATGGGAAAGCTTGATGTCGTCAGCTTCGCTGCCGAC
>NZ_JBJTMK010000158.1:0-4508 GCF_046070465.1 Candidatus Planktophila sp.
ATCCACTACTCGAATTAGGCTTTGCAAATGCAATTCGCCGCGAATGGGCTTGGCGAGTCAGTCGTGGTGAATCACTTGCCAATCTCGACGCATTCTCGCACTTGATTTAATTTCATAACTTTCCATGGCAAGATAGGCACATGTCGAATTACAAGCTCATCCTCCTGCGCCATGGCGAATCCGAATGGAACGCGAAGAATCTCTTTACTGGCTGGGTCGATGTGCGACTTTCTGCAGCTGGTGAGGCAGAAGCCAAGAAGGGCGGCACTCTTCTTGCCGACCGCAATCTTCTTCCAGATGTCGTGCACACCTCGCTACTTCGCCGCGCCATTCACACATCACAACTAGCTTTAGATTCATGCGACCGTCACTGGATTCCAGTAAAGCGCTCTTGGCGCCTCAATGAGCGCCACTATGGTGCGCTCCAAGGTAAGGATAAAGCGCAGACTTTGGCCGAATACGGCGAAGAACAATTTATGTTGTGGCGCCGCTCTTATGACACCCCACCGCCACCGATCGTGGCCGGTTCTGAATTTTCGCAAGATCAAGATCCTCGCTATGCAGATCTTGGTGCTGCCATGCCACTTACTGAATGTCTCAAGGATGTCGTCGCGCGCATGATTCCTTATTGGGAAGAGTCAATTATTCCTGATCTGAAATCTGGCAAGACTGTCTTGGTAACAGCCCATGGCAATTCTCTGCGCGCACTCGTCAAGCATCTTGATGGAATCAGCGATGAAGCTATTGCTGGTCTCAATATTCCAACCGGAATTCCGTTGTACTACGAACTCGATGCCAACTTTGCGCCAGTGACAAAGGGCGGCGAGTATCTCGATCCAGCAGCCGCGGCAGAGGCGATTAAAGCGGTTGCAAATCAGGGAAAGAAGTAAGTTAGTTCTTCTCTGAAAATTCGCCGGTGACCAAGAAGTACACGCGGCGAGAGACTGATACCGCATGGTCGGCGCAACGCTCGTAATAACGTCCGAGCAGCGTCATATCAATTGCGGTCTCAATGCCGTGTGACCATGAGTCATCGAGCAAGACCTCAAAAAGTTTGCGGTGTAATTTATCCATTTCATCGTCATCGCGCTCGACCTCAAGAGCAACATTGATGTCGCGGCTCTGAAGTAGGCCAGTAACTTTATTAATGAGTGCAACAGCGACATCACCCATAGCTTGAATGGTGGGAGTTAACTCTGCTGGGACCGCAGTATTGGGATAACGCATGCGTGCGATGCGGGCAATATGGTGAGCAAAGTCGCCCATACGCTCAAAATCTGCGCTCATGCGAAGTGAAGTCACCAAGTTACGAAGATCGCTGGCTACAGGTTGTTGGCGAGCCATGACGTCCATCGTCTTATTGTCGAGCTCATGCTGGATAGCATCGACGCGGTCATCAGCTGCGATGACTTCTTCTGCGAGCTCGAGATTGCCAGTGAGAAGTGATGTGGTGGCACGACCCATCGCACTACTGACGAGATTAGACATCTCTACCAGCGTCTGATTGATCGAGTCGAGATCTTCATGGAAGGCGTCGCGCATGTGCATACAATATTCTGAACGCTCTTAATTTCCCACTTGTTGCAGGTAAACACGCGCTGTCTTGGGCGTGAATAGTCGGTAAATGACGCTTCAAAGTGAGATTTTCTCAAAAGGTCATGATTTTCAGAGCGTACGATTGCCGCATGGTGCGGGCTTTAAGGCGGAAGCGAAATATCGCTGATAGCGAGCTCGATTTCGCAACTCCTGAGGTCCAAGAGATTCTCGGAGCTCTCGACTTCGCCAGTGTCATCTTTGCAGCAGGTGACAGAATTGAATATTACTCAGGATCTGCTGTCACTCTCGGTGTCATTCGTGATGAGAAATTAATTGCGACCTCAGTCTTAAATCTTGTGCGTAAAGCTCGACGAACCGGTCTTCAACAATTCGGCCATGTTGATGTTCCGCGTGGACCCATTGGTGAAGGAACTAGAAAACTTTCCGCAAAGGCGACCTACTTTGATAATCACGATGCAACGTTCGTGGTCTTCATCGATGAATCAGAGGCCGAACGTGTTGATGCGGTCCGTCGAGACTTTGTTGCCAACATTTCCCACGAGCTCAAGACGCCTATTAGCGCCCTGCGCACCCTCAGCGAAGCAGTGACGGTCGCCTCTGAAGATCCGCAAGTCAATAAATTTGCCACCATGATGCAGAGCCAAGTCGAACGGCTATCGACGCTTGTTCAAGAGATTATCGATCTCTCTCGATTACAGGATGCAGATCCACTACTGGATGCGGTCTATGTCGATATCGATGAAGCAGTTGATGAAGCGATAGATCAATGCCAAGTATTGGCTGGAACTCGCGACATTGAAATCTTGCGTGGCCCCCAGGTCGATGTCAGCGTTGTTGGAGATAGAACTCACCTTATTATGGCTTTCCATAACTTAATTGAGAATGCCATCAATTACAGCCCAGATAAAACAAAAGTGACAGTCAATACGATTGCTCATGAGAAGATTGTTGAAATTGTTGTGATTGATCAAGGTGTTGGTATCACAGATGCCGATCAAGCGCGTATCTTCGAACGTTTCTATCGCGTAGACCCAGCGCGCTCACGCGAAACTGGTGGTACAGGTCTTGGGCTCTCCATTGTTAAACACGTAATTGGAAACCATGGTGGAGATATTTCCGTCTGGAGCTCTGAAGGTATCGGTAGTACTTTCACAATTAGATTACCCATTGCAGATGAATTATTAGAAGAAGGTGCACAGTAATGTCACGCATTCTCGTTGTAGAAGATGAAGAGACACTCTCGGAAGCTATTGCATTCTTATTAAGCAAAGAGGGCTTCGATGTCTCCGTTGCTGCTACCGGTCCCGATGCAATTGCTCAATTTGATAAGGGTGGTGCCGACCTCATCCTTTTAGATTTGATGTTGCCTGGCCTTTCCGGAACTGAAGTCTGTCGCCAGATTCGCGCCAAATCTTCAGTACCAATCATTATGTTGACTGCCAAAGATTCCGAGATTGATAAAGTTGTTGGGCTTGAACTCGGTGCAGATGACTACGTGACCAAGCCTTACTCATCACGTGAACTCATAGCTCGAATCCGCGCAGTGTTACGTCGTGGCGAGCTGCTCGATGCTGCCGATGATGGCTCGACTTTGGAAGTTGGCCCGGTTCGAATGGATACGGATCGCCATGTGATTAGCGTCAACGGTGAAGTGGTCTCTCTTCCGCTTAAGGAGTTTGAACTCCTTGAATTCCTCATGCGGAATGCGGGTCGCGTGCTCACGCGCCTTCAGTTGATTGATCGCGTCTGGGGCAGTGATTACGTCGGAGATACCAAGACTCTCGACGTACATATCAAGCGCCTTCGCGCAAAGATAGAGAAAGACCCAGCTAATCCAGAATTTATCCAAACGGTACGAGGTATGGGTTACAAAATGGAGCGTCAGTAGTAACCTCGCCTGTGTGAATCCCACCGTTGCGATTTCTATTCAAGGCCTGACCCGAACCTTTGGCGAGGTACGTGCCGTTGCCGGGGTCAATCTTGATATCTACGAGGGAGAGTTCCTTACTCTCTTAGGACCTTCTGGCTCGGGCAAGACAACTGTCTTGAGAATGATCGCTGGATTTGAAAAACCTGATGCAGGTGTGATTCTTCTCGGAAATAAAGATGTTGCCCAGCTTCCACCCTATGAGCGCGACGTGAACACCGTCTTTCAAGATTATGCGCTATTCCCTCATATGGATGTGATTTCTAATATCGAATACGGATTGCGGGTCAAGGGCGTCGATAAAACCGAGCGACATACTCGTGCACTCGAGGCGCTCAAGCAGGTTCGACTCGAAGGATATGAAAAGCGCAAGCCTTCGCAGTTGTCGGGCGGTCAACGTCAGCGGGTAGCACTTGCTCGTGCTCTTGTTAACCGCCCTGCCGTTCTTCTTCTCGATGAACCGCTGGGTGCACTCGATCTTAAATTACGTGAGCAGATGCAGCTAGAACTTAAGGAACTTCAACGCGAAGTTGGTATTACCTTCATCTTTGTCACACACGATCAAGAAGAAGCGCTGACCATGAGCGATCGCATCGCCGTCTTTAATAATGGCCGAATTGAACAAGTGGGAACGCCCCGAGAAATTTATGAGAATCCGCAGAGTCCCTTTGTCTCAGAGTTTGTAGGCCAAACAAATAAAATCACTATCGATGGTCAGCGCATCAACATTCGTCCTGAACACATTGAACTTACGAAGAGCTCAACATCCTCGGGTCGAACAATCGTGGGCACGATTACCGACCTTATTTTTGTAGGTTCAGTTACTCGTTATCGCTTTAGAGGCGCTGATGGAACTTCGTTGATCTCTACCAATCCAGTCGGTGACCTCAAAGTCGGCGACTCGGTCACAGCCCAGTGGAGCAAAGATAAGGAATTCCTCGTCCAGTAATGAACGAGGTTTTGTGCGCTCAATCGCTGAGTGCGCATCTGTGTAATGGAGGCAGTAATGCAAAAGAAGCGTCTA
>NZ_JBJTMK010000159.1:0-4304 GCF_046070465.1 Candidatus Planktophila sp.
CGACAATCCCGATGTCGTTCGCGCATCTCAAAAGGGTCGCGGCGAGAACGTCGAACTTGTTGATCAGATCATCGCAATCGATGAGATCAAGCGCGCTGCCATTGCAGAGTTTGAAGCACTTCGCCAAGAACAGAACACACTCTCAAAGAGTGTTGGCGCTGCTAAGGGCGATGAGAAGACAGCTCTTCTTGCTAACGCAAAGGAACTTGCCGACAAGGTAAAGGCAGCAGATTCAAAGCGCGCAGAGGTAGAAGAGCAGACAAAGCAGCTTGTATTGCAGCTCTCTAACTTGCTCGATACAGAAGCGCCTATCGGTGGCGAAGAAGATTTCGTCACAATCGAACACGTCGGAACTCCACGCGATTTCACCAAAGATGGTTTCGAGCCAAAGGATCACGTCGAACTCGGCAAGCTACTCGGTGCCATTGATACCGAGCGCGGTGCGAAAGTTGCAGGTTCTCGTTCATATTACTTAACAGGTGCTGGAGCCATGCTCGAGTTCGCACTCGTTAATTACGCAATTCAATCTGCGCTCAAGAATGGTTTCACGCCCGTTATTCCTCCGGTCCTTGTTAATCCATCAGCGATGGAAGGAACAGGATTCTTGGGACAGGCTGCTGAGAATGTTTATCGCATCGAACGTGATGATGTTTACCTGGTAGGAACATCTGAGGTTCCACTTGCTGCAATGCATATGGATGAGATTCTTCCTGCAGATAAGTTGCCGATGCGTTATGCCGGTTACTCATCATGCTTCCGCCGCGAAGCAGGCACGTATGGCAAGGACACTCGTGGAATCATTCGCGTGCACCAGTTCGATAAAGTTGAAATGTTCTCATTCTGCAAGCCAGAAGATGCAAAAGAAGAACATAAGCGTTTACTTCAGTGGGAGAAGGATTTCCTCAATGCAATGGAGATCCCTTACCGCGTGATTGATGTTGCATCAGGTGACCTTGGATCAAGTGCTACACGTAAGTTTGATATCGAAGCGTGGATCCCTACACAGGGCGCTTATCGCGAAGTAACAAGTACCTCTAACTGCACCGAATTCCAAGCACGACGCCTCAATATTCGTTACAAGGATGCAGATGGCACAAAGGCGATTGCAACTCTCAACGGCACATTGGTGGCAATTCCGCGCATGATTGTTGCGATTCTCGAGAACCACCAGAATGCAGATGGATCCGTCAATGTTCCTGCAGCGCTTCAGGCATTCCTTGGAAAAACTAAGTTAGAGCTCGTGTGATTAGACCAAAGCTGATTGCCACAGATTTAGATGGCACCATCGTTACCCACGACGGAGTAATTTCACAACGAACGATTGATGCATTTCATCGAGCACGTAATTTAGGTGTGGAAGTTTTCTTTGTTACCGGGCGCCCACCACGTTGGATGCCAGAGATTCGCGAGGCATTTGGATTCGGTAGCGCCATCTGCGGCAATGGTGCAATGTTGTATGACTTGATGGGCGATAAAGTTCTCGAAGAGTGGTTGATCTCAGTAGAAGATCAAACAGAGACGGTCAACCGACTTCGCAAAGCAATCCCACAAGTTTCCTTTGCAGTCGAATCGCATAACTATTTTCACCGCGAGAAGACATACATCCCTCGCTGGGATGTTGGTCTCGATAACATTGGTGTTCATACAATTGAAGAAGCGATTAGAGCCCCTGCGCTGAAGATGCTTGCCCGTTGTTCTCAGCAAAATCTTTCATCTGATGAAATGTTGGAAATCGCGTTGATTGAGCTGGAAGGTTTGGTGACTGTCACTCACTCCAACCCGCACGATTCACTGCTCGAGATTTCAGCACTCGGTGTCTCTAAGGGAGCAACACTTGCCCGCATGGCGGGTCGTCTTGGAATCGATGCCGCAGATTGCGTGGCCTTTGGTGATAATCCCAATGACTTCTCGATGCTCGAATGGGCAGGGCGCTCCTATGCCATGTCCTCAGGCCACCCTGATGGAGCTAAGTACGCCAAGAGCATCGCTGGCCCATGCGAGGAAGATGGCGTAGCAATCGCCATTGAAGCGCTGCTCGATCTGCCCGCATAATCATTTTTGAAAACTCCGCCGCCTCTAGTAACCTCTCCCACGGAGGACTCGCATAGCGGCCGAGTGCACCGGTCTTGAAAACCGGCAGGTGAAAGCCTCGTGGGTTCAAATCCCACGTCCTCCGCGCTAAAACGAAGCCCGTCTGCATGCACTGCAGGCGGGTTTCGTGCTTCCCGCACACGTTGTGGCTGACTTCATAAGCCTTAGGCGCAGCTAGATATAGATACTTCGCGCCAATAAGCGCACACTTACACCTATTAATAACCCAATAGCAAAGCTATGTGGGCACTAGAAGCTAGTGGACGATCCAATGGGGGAGTTTCAATGTCCGGAGTCTTTTCTCCAACGCGCGCAAAAATCAAAGAGCGCACTCTACGAACAGATAAGTGGTGGCTTGAGCCAGCGATTACATTTGGAGTTCTCTTCTCCTTCGTAATCTATGCAACCTTCCGCGCATTCGAAGGTGCTAATTACTTTGTAGAGCCGCTTATCTCACCTTTCTATTCACCATGTTTATCAGAAGCATGTGTGGAAGGGTCGAAGTTATTCGGTTGGGCTCCGGTACCTGCCGAAATTTTCAATTACGCACTTTCTCCTGCGTTGATCATCTTGATCTTCCCTCTTGGTTTCCGTATGACTTGCTACTACTACCGCAAGGCTTACTACCGTTCATTCTGGATGTCACCACCTGCATGTGCAGTTGCAGAGCCACATACGAAGTACACAGGTGAGACTCGTGCGCCACTGATCTTGCAGAATGCACACCGTTGGTTCTTCTATGCAGGTTTAGTATTCAACGTATTCCTTACCTATGACGCAGTGCTTGCATTTAGAAATGAGCATGGCGACTGGGGCCACATGAGCGTCGGAACATTAGTTCTCGTTGCAAGCTCAACCCTGCTCTGGTTCTACTCACTTTCATGCCACACATGTCGTCACACAGTTGGTGGACGTTTGAAGCATTTCTCTCAGCATCCATTCCGTTACAAGCTCTGGACAACTGTTTCAATCCTTAATACCAAGCACCAGCAATTCGCTTGGTTCTCACTTGCCGCAGTTGCATTCGCTGACATTTATGTTCGCCAAGTTGCAACTGGCGCCTGGACCAACTTCTACTTCTTCTAAAAGGACTATGTAAATGTCACAGAATCTTCAGAAACTTAAGTATGACGTTGTCATCGTCGGTGCAGGTGGAGCAGGTCTTCGCGCTGCTGTAGAAGCACGTGAAGCAGGTCTTCGCGTTGCAATCATCTGTAAGTCACTATTTGGCAAGGCCCACACTGTTATGGCTGAAGGTGGAGCTGCAGCATCTATGGGAAATGCCAATAGCAATGACAATTGGATGGTTCACTTCCGCGACACAATGCGCGGCGGAAAGTTCCTTAACCACTATCGCATGGCAGAACTTCATGCGAAAGAGTCACCAGATCGCATCTGGGAACTTGAAATGTGGGGCGCACTCTTCGATCGCACCAAAGAAGGAAAGATTTCACAACGTAACTTTGGTGGACACGAATATCCTCGTCTTGCACACGTTGGTGACCGCACCGGTCTCGAACTCATTCGCACAATGCAACAGAAGATTGTCGCGTTGCAGCAGCAAGACGGTCGCGATCACGGAGACATGGAAGCTAACCTCAAGGTCTACGCGGAATTTACCGTCACAGATATTCTGAAAGAGAATGGCAAAGTTGCAGGTGTCTATGGATACTGGCGCGAGAACGGCGATGAGATTCTCTTCGAAGCACCCGCAGTTGTTATTGCGACCGGTGGCGTTGGTAAGGCATTTAAGATCACATCAAACTCATGGGAAGGTACTGGCGATGGCCATGCACTAGCTCTCAAAGCTGGTGCAAACCTCAAGGATATGGAGTTCTTGCAATTCCACCCAACAGGAATGGTCTGGCCTCCATCAGTTCGCGGAATCTTGGTAACAGAGTCTGTTCGCGGTGAAGGTGGAGTTCTTACCAACAACAAGGGTGAGCGCTTTATGTTTAATTACATCCCAGATGTATTTAAAGATAAGTACGCAACAACTGAGGAAGAAGCAGATCGTTGGTACACAGATCAGGACAACAACCGTCGTCCACCAGAGCTACTGCCTCGCGATGAAGTTGCGCGCGCAATTAACTCTGAGGTCAAAGCTGGTCGCGGAACAGAGCACGGTGGAGTATTCCTCGATGTTTCAAAGCGTTTATCTGCCGAAGTTATTAAGAAGCGCCTTCCATCTATGTGGCACCAGTTCTACGAAC
>NZ_JBJTMK010000160.1:0-2937 GCF_046070465.1 Candidatus Planktophila sp.
CTTGATTGACAATGTAGCGAGTGAGATTTACTGGAACTTCGATGACGAATTGCTCCCACTTCTCCCCCGGTGTTCGAGAGATCACTGTGGCAACGCCATCGACATGGCCTTGAACAATATGCCCGCCCATCCGCATATCCATCTGTGCGGCAAGTTCTAGGTTGACCGCCGAGCCGACTTCGAGTTTTCCGAGAGATGTCAGCGCAAGTGTCTGCACCATCACATCTGCCGTGAATGAATCTGCGGTGAGCGATGTAGCTGTTAAGCAGGTGCCATTTACTGCAATTGAATCTCCAATGGAGAGTTCTGGTGTGAGCAATGGTGCATGTACTGTCAGAACTGAAGAAGTTTCACCACGAGAGATTGCGGTGATCTTTCCTAGCTCTGCAACGAGACCGGTAAACATCAGTTCTTCTCCACTCTGTAACGGAACTTAAGGTCGGGGCCAATCTGTTCACTTGAAATCAAGGCAAGTCGTTGTGAATCAGAAATTGTCGTGATTCCTATATCTTCGAGCCAACTCTTTCCTGCACCCAAAATTACCGGTGCTTGATAGAGAACGATTTCGTCGATGGCGCCTGCGGCAAGGAGCGCACTTCCCAACGTTGAACCTGCCTCGACCAGCACCTGATTCACGGGAAGGTAATCCAAGGCCTTGAAGAGCTCATCGGTGGAATGGCTCTTCAAGAAGATGGTCTGACTCTTGCCATCATTGAGTTTGAACTCCTTCGGCACATCACGGCCACCCATCACAATTCGAATTGGTGCCGGTGCACCTTCGATTCTTGGCCGCAGAGTTGGATTATCGGCAAGTGCGGTTCCTGTGCCAATCAGAATCGCATCGGATTGAGATCGCAATTGCTGAACATCGTCCCGAGACTCTTCACTTGTAATCCATTGCGATGTTCCATCTGCTGCAGCGATCCGACCATCAAGCGTTGCTGCAATTTTCCAGATGAAATATGGACGACCCTTTTCAATTCGATGCAGCCATGCGCACTGAGCATCACGAAGGAGTTCGCTCTCTACAAGCTGAACTTCAATGCCGGCAGATTTCAATCGCTCAGCGCCTCCTGCGGCAACCGGATTGGGATCTGCAACCGCAAAGATAACTGTGCTGATTCCGGCGTTGATGATTGCATCAACACATGGACCAGTTGTTCCGGTGTGATTGCAGGGTTCGAGTGACACCACAATCGTTGCACCTCGAGCTTGCTCACCTGCCTTCTTAATGGCAACTACCTCGGCATGATCGGATGAAAGGAGGCGATTATGCACGCCATCGGCAATCAGCGTTCCATCTGCTCCATAAATTGCAGCAGCAACATTGGGATTCGGTGCGGTCTTTCCTTTGACGGAGAGCGCGAGGGCAGCAAGGTGTTCATATGATTGATTGATATTGATCATTACGCTGCCCCTTCTCGTTTGGTTTTGCACGAGTCATCGGGGTATGCGAAAAAGAAACGACCGACATAGCCACCAATGGCTATGTCTTCGTACTCGTTATCTCTCATCCGGACTTTAACCGTCGGTCTCAGAATTTCACTGAGTCAACCGCACGCTGGCTGCGTGCGGGTCGCGGACTATAACCGCCGGTTCGAAATTACATCGACCCCGATAACAATGGCTTCAATATATTGCCCCCAACCGCTTTCAGCGAATCAAAGTAAGAACCCCGCCTGGAATCCAGACGGGGTTCTTACTTAAGCTAATGAAGGATTAGCTGCAACCTGATGTGTTGCCGCAACCTTCGCATACGAAGCATGCACCTGACATACGCATCTTCACACCACATGTCATACAGAGTGGTGCATCTGACTTGATACCCATTGACTCGAGGAGATCCGATGAAGATCCGATTGTTGGAGCAACTGCTGGAGTTGATGCAACGACTGGCTTTGCTTCTATCTTTACCTCAGCCTTTGGAGCAGCTACAGGAGCCGCCGCAACAGGTGCTTTTGGGCTATCAACACTCGCGATTGGTGCATATTCGCCACCGTTATTGAGCGCCTGCTCGCGCTCTGCCGCTGTGTAGAGTCCCATCGCTGAACGCTGTTCGAATGGCATGTAATCGAGTGCAAGGCGACGGAAGATGTAATCCATCATGGACTGTGCCATGCGGACATCCTTATCATCTGTCATACCTGCTGGCTCGAAGCGAAGGTTGGTGAACTTCTCAACGAATGTCTCAAGCGGCACTCCGTACTGAAGACCAATTGATACTGCGATCGAGAATGCATCCATCACACCTGCAAGGGTGGAACCCTGCTTGCCGAGCTTCAAGAAGACTTCACCGAGTGATCCATCTTCATATGCTCCAGCAGTCATGTAACCCTCTGCGCCACCAACTGAGAATGAAGTTGTTGTTGCAGGACGTGCCTTTGGAAGACGCTTACGAACTGGCTTTGCAACTTCAACAGTTGCAACAGCATCCTTCTTAGCAGCCTTTCCATCAGAGAGTGGCTGACCAACCTTGCAGTTGTCGCGGTAGACAGCGAGAGCCTTAAGGCCCATCTTCCAACCCTGGTAGTAAACCTCTTCTACCTCTTCAACAGTTGCATCTTCTGGAAGGTTAACTGTCTTTGAGATAGCACCTGACAAGAATGGCTGAGCTGCAGCCATCATGCGGACGGGGCCCATTGGAGCAATTGATCGTGCACCGAGTGCGCAATCGAATACGTCGTAGTGCTCTGGCTTGAGGCCAGGTGCATCGATGACGTGGCCGTTAGCTGAGATGAACTCAACGATTGCCTCGATTGTCTCTTCTGTGTAACCGAGCTTGCGAAGAGCAAGTGGAACTGTCTGGTTCACGATCTGCATTGAGCCGCCACCGACGAGCTTCTTGAACTTAACGAGTGAGAAGTCTGGCTCGATACCTGTTGTATCGCAATCCATCATCAAACCAATTGTTCCTGTTGGAGCAAGAACAGAGATCTG
>NZ_JBJTMK010000161.1:0-3661 GCF_046070465.1 Candidatus Planktophila sp.
ACACTCTTTCCCAAGACGTCACCCCGATCTAGAGATGTCCGATCGTTCCTGCATGGTAGAGATACCCAGTATCTGGCTCCCAAATCGGTGTCTGCCGGGCTAGCGCATCCTCTACTGGAATAACTTTCTGCAGATCTTCAAAGGTTATGTCTTCTCGAACCGCACTGAGGCCAGAACGATGTCGCATGATCATGGCGACGGTGACATTCTCTTTTCCGTTGGCTGCAAACTCTGGCCAGTAATGAGCAACTCTCTCGTCTGGATCTAGTAGCCCTGCTTGAATAAGTTGGTGGCCGATGATTGAGAGCAAACCTTTGGAAGTGGAGAAAACTACTGACTTGGTATCTGCTTCCCATAGTTGACCAGGGCGTTGCTCGCCCGCCCAGATATCAATTACTGCTTCTCCCTGTTGATAAATGGAGAGAGCGGCTCCGCCATAGGGTTGGTCAGCAGTCAATTGAAAGAACTTATCTGCAACTGGTTGAAACTTTGGGCTGATCAGCATTCAAAAAGCTTATCGATATCAATGGAGTTAAGCTATGAATATGAATACTAAAGGCTATGCAGCGCTCTCCGCAGGATCTGACCTCGTCCCATTTGAATTCGATCGTCGCGATGTAGGCGCTCACGATGTAGAGCTCGATATTAAATTTGCCGGCATCTGTCACTCAGATATTCACCAGGCAAGAGAAGAGTGGGGTCCTGCAATCTTTCCAATGGTTCCAGGGCATGAAATCGCCGGAGTAGTTACATCCGTTGGATCTTCAGTTTCAAAGTTCAAGGTCGGGGACCACATTGGTGTGGGGGTCTTCGTTGATTCTTGCCGTAAGTGCGAACAATGCCTTAAGGGTTTGCAGCAATATTGCGAAGAGGGAATGACCGGTACCTACAACGGTTACGAGCGCGATGGTAAGACCGTCACTATGGGCGGCTATAGCAATCGTTTTGTGATTAATGAAGATTATGCAGTTCATATTCCGAGCAATCTTCCACTCGACGGAGTTGCGCCATTGTTATGTGCAGGTGTGACTTTGTGGTCACCAATAAAGCATTGGAAAGTCACAAAGGGCACCAAAGTTGCCGTCATGGGACTCGGCGGTCTTGGGCACATGGGAGTTAAGTTTGCAGTGGCGATGGGCGCTGAAGTAACAGTGCTTTCGCACTCACCATCCAAGGAAGCTGATGCACTTGCGATGGGCGCACATCACTTTGTCTCAACAAAAGATCCTGAGAACTTTAAGAAGATTGCTAAGAGCTTTGACCTCATTCTCAATACCGTTTCAGCAGAGCTCGATATCAATCAGTACCTCAACTTGTTAAAGCAAGATGGAACTCTGGTTGTTATCGGTCTTCCCGGTAAGCCGTATGCAGTCCATGCAGGTGTACTGCTCGGTGCACGCCGTTCAATGGCGGGATCAATGATTGGTGGAATCCCTGAGATGCAGGCGATGCTCGATTTCTGTGGTGAGCACAATATCCTCAGCGATGTTGAGGTCATTAAGGCGGACTACATCAACCAGGCTTACGAGCGCACTATCGCCAGTGATGTGAAGTATCGCTTCGTTATCGACGCCTCGAGCTTCTAAATCTGCGCTGAAAATAGCGCCCTTTGCCTAAGGGCTACCCCCTAAGTAGAATCCTCGTCTAATCTCGAGATTCTTCCTAGGGGGCGTGGCCATGCAGTTCCGGCTAAATTCGCCTACCTCTCACGCACTCGCTGCGAAGTGGAAGACCATTAATTGGCAGGCACATGATCGTCGCCTTCGCAGATTCCTCTCGATTGCACTTATTGCACCGGTCTTTACATTTATCTCTGCAGTCCCAGGTGCTCCTATCGCGCAGGCTGCTACCTCGACAACAACTGCGCCGCAAGAGGTAACTGCGACCGCAAATGGGACATCGCTCATCGTTGCTTGGGGCGCACCAAACTACGGAGCATCAGCGGTAACTTCATACCAGGTTGATTATTCGACTGATGGCTCAACGTGGACATCCGCGAGCAGCACAATTTCACCAGGTACATATTCATATTCAATCTCGGGTTTAACTCTGGGTACTTCTTACTATGTACGAGTCGCAGCAAAGATGGGTGCAAGCACAAGTCCTTGGGCATATCCGTGGGTCAAACTTTATGGAACAGTCACTCCCAAGCGTGACTCTGGTGGAAATATCACCTATGAACCGGGCTATGGCCGCGCAAGCGCAAATAATCAAGCTGCAAATTTCTATGCAAGTGCATCTTTTACGCGAGTTCGTTACAAGATGCAATATCTCAGTAATGATGGTGCAACTTTCAATTATGTGATCACAGACTTCACGAAGTGGGCTGCGACGACAGGAAATAAAAATTCAAGCGGCACTCTTTACAACTCTCCAGCTGCATCAATAACAACCTTAGAATTTCCTGATCAGGTGAACGGTCAAGCTGCTATTCAAGCAACTGCCAATGATTTAACTGTCGAATCCAGTAATCGGGAGTTGAACGTCAACGGGGTAACCGGGCGTTTGCAAATTTGGGCTAACGATATTTCAGGAGCAAAAGGGTGGTCCGGAGCTGCGGACGGAACGACGGATTTTGACTTTAACGATTCACCAGGCAATGCCAATGGATTTGGTGCATTTCAAGTTCACGATGTGACTAATGGCAGAACAGTCTTTGCATGGAACCGTCAGTTATATAACAGCGGCCTTGCTGATATCGGAATAGGTAATTCACCTACATGTGGATATGCAGGAAACATCGCATGGGTTTATTGCGGATCCACCTCGGGCGCCACTTATTACAACACAACAAACCGTGATGCTTGGAAGTTAGAGACTTTCATTAATGCCCCTACCAAGATGGTGGCAAATGGACTCTTGATGCGCTTTGATGCGAAGAATTCATCATCGTATTCCGGTACCGGAACGACATGGAACGATATTTCTGGAAATGGAATTACTGCCACTCTCACCTCTGAATCTCAATTCACAAAATCAACATCAGGTTCGACATCACCTGCTAATAACACCTTTAGCCATGGCTCGATGATGTTCAGTGGCTCAAGCCAATTTGCCACAATCAATTCAGGATTCAATTACGACTTCTCCGGTGGATTCACTGCCGCCTGGTATGGCAACTGGGGCAACGGAGCAGGCGCTTATGAACGTATCTTTGATATTGGCAGTGGTGCAGGCGGAGCTAACAGCAACAATCTCTTAGTAGGTCGCAATGGAACAAGCTCTGAAATGTTTCTCGAGCTGTATACCGCTGCTGGTGCATCTGGGCGCTGCGTAACTCCGAACGAAACTGCTCGAGGAATCGATACCAATTGGAATCACTGGGCCATCGTTCTCAACGGAACTACCTGTCTTATCTATAAAAATGGAAACGTCGTTACCAACACAAGTTATACGTTTCTGCCCACGAGTAACGTCAGTCGTTCCAATGTCTGGTTAGGTCGCAGCAACTGGGTGGCAGATGCCTATCTCGAAGGCGGCATCGCAGATATCGCTTTCTATAACCGCCCGCTTCAATTCGCAGAAGTGCAACAATTAAAGGAAGATCAGGCCGGTTCTACCGTAAAAGCAGGCGATGGAACATGTGCAACGCGAGTTGCAAACCCAAATAACGTAACGGTTACAACTGTTGCCAATGATTGTGTCATTAAATTTGCGGCAA
>NZ_JBJTMK010000162.1:0-2795 GCF_046070465.1 Candidatus Planktophila sp.
CGTTCGACTCCTAGGTTGAAGGAGCCGAAAGGGTCTGCCTCCCAGGCGCGAGGCTCAACCAGTGCACTTTGTAGGCAGCCCGCTCACAACATCAGGTCCAGCGCCATTCCCGCGCCAGCGGGTTCGTACGTGTCGAACAACTCGGTCGTAGTAGCGCGGGCTTCGGCGTCTTAAAAATGACCGGTTTTGGCGTAACCGGACATTCCCTGCCGCAACGCCGACCGGCAGCAAAGTCCCAAACCCAGCCCTTCCGTCTTTCCAAGGTGCGAGATGAATGGCGGTCGGCTTCCAGCGGCCCTGATTCGGCCGTAGAATGGCGGCTCTTTCGGCAGGAGCACCCCTGCACATAACGCCCATTGCCCGTCAGCCACGCACTAGGACTAAACGGCCTTACACCTAGACCAGGCCGCGTTAACTGCGGCATGCTGCCTTAATTGGATAGCGCGCTCGGAGACAAAAGACCGAAGGGATTGTGAGCGTAGGGTGCGACGACTGCGGCGGGTTCAAGGATGACACCCGGTCGAGGTCGTTCACGGCGCTCTTTTCGGCGCTTCAACCCCGGAAAACGCCTGAACCGCTGGAGGCAAGCGGTCGCCTTTGACTGAAATCTGCCCCACTTCGAAATTCAGCTCCTGCAATTCAGCTTGGGTGAAGCGCACTTTGGCAGCACCGACGTTCTCAATCATGTGCGCGATCTGCGTGGTGCCTGGGATCGGGACGATCCACGGACGCTGCGCCAGAAGCCAGGCTAGCGCAATCTGTGCAGGCGTGGCTTTCTTTTTTCCCACCCAACTCTTGAGCAGGGTTACGAGCCTAACGTTGTTGACGATGTTCTCCCTATTAAATCGCGTCTCGCTTTTGCGAATGTCCCCATCGGCATAGCTCGTCAGCCCGTCAATCGCGCCGGTGAGGAAACCCACACCGAGCGGGCTCCACGGCACGAAGCCTATCCCGAGCTCGGCGCACATTGGCAGGACCTCGGTTTCGGGACCCCGCCACAGCATCGAATATTCGCTCTGGACGGCGGTCACCGGAAACTCCGCATGAGCGCGCCGCAGGGTATTCAGACCCATCTCGCACAAGCCCCAGTGCAACACCTTGCCCTGCGCCTTCAGGTCCTTGATGGCGCCAGCCACGTCCTCGATCGGAACCGCTGGGTCGACACGATGCTGGTAGAGCAGGTCGATGCGATCCGTCTTCAAACGTTTCAGCATCCCCTCAACCGCGAGCTTGATGTGATCTGGACGGCTGTTCAATCCCGGGCGGCGAACTCCTGTTTCCAGATCAATATTCCAGCCGAATTTGGACGTGATCACGACCTTGTCGCGGAACGGTGCGATCGCTTCGCCCAAGATCCGCTCATTCTCGTGAGGGCCATAGGCTTCGGCTGTGTCAAAAAACGTGACATCGTGGTCATAGGCCGCCCTGATGATGTCGATCATTTGGCCGCGATTGGGGATGGTCGTCTGGTAGGTTGATCTGCCCCCTTCTGAGTGGCCCAATTTCTATTTTAGAATTGGCCACGAAGGAGGAATGGAATGGCAAAGAAGCACAAGCCGGAAGAGATCATCGGCAAGCTGCGTGAAGCGGAGATCGTGCTGGCGCAGGGCGGAACGGTGGCGGATGCGTGTCGCCGGATCGGTGTCACCGAGCAGAGCTACTACCGCTGGCGCAAGGAATATGGCGGTCTGAAGATGGATCAGGCCCGGCGGATGAAAGAGCTGGAGAAGGAGAACGCCCGGTTGCGCAGGGCGGTATCGGATCTGACGCTGGACAAGCTGATCCTGCAGGAGGCTTCCCGGGGAAACTTTTGAGCCCCGCGCGTCGACGGCGCTGTATCGATCATATCAAGACCTTGATGCCGGTGTCCGAGCGGCGGGTGTGCCGCGTGCTCGGGCAACATCGATCGACGCAGCGCAAGACACCGCGCGGGGCGGATGACGAAGTCGCCCTGACCGAGGACATCATCGCCCTGGCCCGGCAATATGGTCGTTATGGTTATCGCCGGGTGACGGCGTTGCTGCGCGATGCGGGATGGCATGTGAACCGCAAGCGGGTCGAACGCATCTGGCGACGCGAGGGGCTCAAGGTGCCGCACAAGCAGCCCAAGCGCTCCCGGCTGTGGCTCAACGATGGATCATGCACCCGTCTGCGGCCCGAGTATCCGGGGCATGTGTGGTCCTATGACTTCGTCGAGGGGCGCACGCACGACGGTCTCAAGTTCCGCATCCTGTCGATCATCGACGAGGCCAGCAGGGAGTGCCTGGCCCTGCCGGTGGCGCGGCGGCTTCGCAGCGAAGATGTGCTGGCGGCGCTGGCAGAGTTGTTCGTCACCCGCGGGCCACCGGCGCACATACGGTCGGACAATGGCCCGGAATTTATCGCCAACGCCGTGCAAGAATGGTTGGCGAAGATCGGCGTGAAGACGCTCTACATCACACCCGGCAGCCCATGGGAGAATGGCTACTGTGAGTCCTTCAACGGCTCAATGCGCGACGAGCTCTTGAACGGGGAGATCTTCTACACCCTGACCGAGGCCCAGATCCTGATCGAAGCCTGGCGGCGGCATTACAACACCGTCAGGCCGCACAGTTCGCTTGGCTATCGGCCTCCGGCCCCGGAAACAGCAACGCCGCCATGGCCGCCCTCCGGTTCCGCTTCGCTCCACCTCCGGCCAGCCATGGCGCAGGAGGCAATCTTGCACTAACAAACAATGCGGACCACTCAGTGGGGGCCGGTCACTCCGACCTCCAGGGCAATCAGCGCCCATGCGACCATGGTGAAGTAACCGGCCG
>NZ_JBJTMK010000163.1:0-6688 GCF_046070465.1 Candidatus Planktophila sp.
CATCCACTTTTCAATCTCATCAGGATGCCTAGGGATGTCCTGACTGAGATTGCGGCAACCATCTGCCGTAACCACAATGTCATCTTCAATGCGGATACCGATTCCGCGGTATTCAGGGGCAAAGAGTTCGTCATCAGGTTGGATGTAGAGACCTGGTTCAACGGTCAACACCATGCCAACTTCAAGTTCCTTATCGAGATAATTTTCCTTACGTGCATGTGCGCAATCGTGCACATCAATACCCAGGTGGTGGCTAACTCCGTGCAGAGTCCACCGGCGGTGTAGCCCCACTTCAGGCTTAAGTGACTCTTCAGCGCTGACTGTGAGAACGCCCATGGCAGCAAGTCCTTCTGCGAGAACCTTCTGACAAGCAGCGTTGATTTCTGAGAACTTCACGCCTGGCTTAATAGCTGCAAAACCAGCTAATTGTGCTTCATAGACAAGCATGTAGAGAGAGCGTTGTGCCGGTGTGAACTTTCCTGTGACAGGAAGTGTGCGCGTGATATCTGCTGTGTAGAAAGATTCAACCTCAACGCCAGCGTCGATAAGCACAAGCTGACCAGGGCGAACATCGCCATCATTGCGGATCCAATGCAATACACAAGCGTGCGCACCTGAGCCGACGATGGTGTTGTAGCCGAGGTCGTTTCCTAATACGCGCGCGCGACCGTAGAAAGCCGCCTCAAGCACGCGCTCACCACGAGGAGTGGCAACTGCCGCTGGTATTACTGAGATAACATCGTTAAAACCAAGAGCAGTCGCATCGACAGCCTTTTGCATCTCTAAGAGTTCGTACTCATCTTTCACCAGGCGTTGCTCTGATGTAAAGGTAAGGAATTCACCTTCGCGATCATGCTTCTTGACGGCTCCATCAATCATGGCATCTTCGCCACGAATAATCAGGGTCTCTTTGCCATCTTTCAAGAAAGCTTCAAGATCATTAACTAAGCGAGTATCGATTTGGTAGCGAGCCTTTGCCTCGTCCAGTGTGTAGCGACGACCCACCCAGAGTTCGCCGTATTTAGCATCACGGTAGAAAGCATCGGTATCGCGTGTCGAACGTGGGTGGATATAAAGGTATGTGAGGTGTCCGCCTTGAGTGGGTTCCATAACAAGAACTGCATCAGCTGTCGAGTCAGCACCTTGGACTCCGCTGTAATACGCGAATGCGCTGTGAGGGCGATATTGATAATCAGTATCGTTGGAACGAACTTTGTAACCACCGGCAGGAAGAACGAGACGAATTCCTGGATATGCCGCTGACAAAACCTGACGACGAACAAATGCATAGGTAACAACTTCAAGTGGCGCGAGATCTGCATAATCTGATGGAGCCCATCCCGAGCGCATGAAATCTGCAAAGAGATCAGAAGGTGCTTGGTCGTGAATACGCTTGGCCTTCTCAGTTACCTCTGCATTGTCATTGTTGTTACTCATCCCTCAAGTTTAGGCGAATTCACGCACAAAAGGTAGAGATTGCGGGGGCTAGAATCGCTACTGTGATTATTCAATGTGCACAAGCAGTCGTCGATGGTGAACTTCTCAAAGATTGCTGGATTGTTGTTGAAAATAACCTGATTACTGAAATTCAAGAGGGCGTGCACGCCTCGCCAGATCACACTATTTCTGGAACATTGATTCCAGCATTTGTGGATATTCATTGCCACGGAGGTGCCGGAGAATATTTTTCAGGCAAAAAGCCAGAGAAAGTCATTGAATTTCACCGCTCGCATGGCACAGGCACCATCGTTGCATCGCTTGTTAGTGAACCGCTTGAAAATCTTAAAGCACAAATAAAGCAACTTGTTCCCCATTACAAGTCAGGTGCAATTGCCGGTATTCACTTAGAAGGCCCCTACCTTGCACATGCTCGTTGTGGTGCGCATCTTCCCGAAAATTTGATTAATCCACGATGGGAAGATTTATCAGAGCTCATTGAAATTGGCGAAGGTGCAATCGTGATGGTGACCATTGCTCCAGAGCTTGATGGAGCCCTTGAATGTATTGGAAAGTTATCTGACCATGGAGTTATTGCTGCTATTGGGCACACTGCAGCACCTCTGCCAACAATGCAATCTGCTATCGATGCAGGTGCGGAGGTAGTCACTCACTTCACCAACGGCATGGTCAAGCCACAAGATGATCGAGAACTCACAGATGCTCTTTTAGACGAGGACCAACTTTCCTTAGAGCTAATTCTCGATGGCGAGCACGTATCACCAGAGAATGTCCGTGAAATTCTTACAGTTGATCCACTTCGACTTATTCTGATTACTGATGCAATGAGTGCAGCCGGTCAGCCAGATGGCGATTACACAATCGGTATCTTGCCCGTGCGCGTTCGCAATGGTGTTGCTCGTCTTGATAATGGATCTCTCGCCGGTTCAACGCTCACGATGGATCGCGCATTCGAACACCTTGTCAATGAGTATGGCGTTTGTTTGGTGGATGCAGTTGATGCATCGTCAGGAAATGCTGCCCGTGCACTAGGTATGGGCGATCGTGGTGTCATTGCAGTAGGCGCAGCAGCGGATTTCCTTGAATGGGATGGATCCCGAATAATTTTTAGTTCATAGATTTATACCTTCTTCAACTTGAAGAGCTCTTGCCTTGAAAATATTGAGTGCCTACCCTCACTCATCTTCTATATTTACATTCCAGCATGCAAAAAATTAGATATGCGAGAAGACTCCTTTATATCAAGTAAAAATTACAAGGGAGTATTCAATGAAAAGACTTTCAGGCCGCATTGCACTCATCACAGGTGGAGCAAGTGGCATAGGTAAGGCAACAGCGCACCGCTTCATTCAGGAAGGCGCAGTAGTTGTCATCAGCGACATTCAAGATGATTTAGGAGAGAAAGTAGTAAAAGAACTCACAGCCGAAGGCGGAAAGGCAAGTTATATCCACCACGACGTTTCGAGTGAAGCATCCTGGACAGAAGTCATTTCGAAGATTGAAGAAGATTTTGGTGGATTAGATATTCTCTTCAATAATGCAGGAATTGGAGATGTCCTCACCATTGAAGAAACCCCCATGGATGTATATATGAAGACAATCGCAGTGACACAGAATTCTGTCTTTCTTGGAATGAAGATAGCTGCCCCACTTTTAAAGAAATCAAAGTACGCATCAGTCATCAATACCAGTTCGATCTTTGGCATCAGTGGAGGCTTCGGCGCATCGCCTGCCTATCATGCAGCAAAAGGCGCAGTCCGACTCATGACTAAGAGTGCGGCACTTGGTTGGGCAACTCAGGGCATACGTGTGAACTCTGTACATCCAGGGTTTATCGATACTCCGATTCTTGGAAATGCCAAGGAGACTGAATTTGGTGAAGTTCTTAAGCAGGTAACACCAATGAACCGACTCGGACTCCCTCATGAAATCGCAGCGGGGGTGGCTTTTCTCGCTAGTGATGATGCCTCTTTTATGACTGGCTCAGAGTTGGTAATTGATGGTGGTTTCTTAGCTCGATAGCCTCCATCTTTGTGGTTTCTCCAGGTTACGGGAGCGGGTAAACTCGCCCCCGTACTTGGAGACGTCGCATAGCCCGGTCGAGTGCGCCTCACTGCTAACGAGGTAAGGGGTAAAACCCTTCAGGAGTTCGAATCTCCTCGTCTCCGCCAGTTTTCACATCATTATTAATTTTCTCTACTTATTCTCTCTATCTAGATTTGCATAGATAAACTAACAACTATGGATGGCTATCAGGAATTGGTAAAGATTGAGATAGCTATAGAAGATGTAGATGGGGCAATCACCGCGGAGAAGTCTGGAGCCCATCGGGTCGAGGTATGTAGCGAACTATCTGTCGGAGGATTGACTCCAAGCATTGGGATTGTGCGTGAAATTCTCAGAAGAACAAGTTCTATTGATCTCGCCATCATGATTCGCCCTCGTGCCGGCAATTTCACATATTCGCCGTCTGAAATTGCGACCATGGTCAGTGATCTCGAAGCCTTTAATCAACTGGACTTTGGGAACCGAAATGTCAGCTTTGTCTTTGGCGCCTTGGATACTTCAAATTATCTTGATTCAGAGAATCTCGAAAAACTCTTAAAGGCCAATACTTCAGGTCACAGCGCATTTCATATGGCATTTGATTCCACGCCAGACCTCATTACCTCGCTTTCAACTTTAATCTCACTTGGCTTTGAACGAGTTTTAACGTCAGGCGGAGCGGCAAATGCAACCGCAGGAATTGAAAAATTGAAAGAACTTCAAAGATTTGCAACAGGTAAAATTACCGTCATAGCGGGTGGCTCAGTGCGCGCACATAATGCGCGATTGATTCTCGATGCTACTGGTGTAAGCGCGCTTCACCTCAGGGCATCGGAACCAATTACATCTCCCGGAACCGGAAAATATGACGCTCTTACACTTTATAGAACCTCAGCCTCCCAAATTGAGAAAGTATTAAACGCCATTAAAAGGGGCGGCAGAAAGCCAGCCATTCTTGTAGTCGATATCGGCGGAACATCACTCAAAGGAGCAGTCCTAACCCCACGCTATGAAATCGAGTATCGAACATCTGTAGGGACAGATGTAGAAACCCTGGAATCTGATCTTTTTGCGCTGATCTCTTCGCTTATCAAAGAAGCAGAGCTTCTCAATTTCGAAATCATCTCGCTCGGCGTAGTCTCACCGGGTTCGATTGATAAAGAGACCGGATCAATAATATTTGCATCGAATCTTGGCTGGCGCAATTATCCATTGGCTGCGAACCTTCGAGATAAATTTAATGTACCAGTTGCAGTAGGTCACGATGTGCGGACGGCTGTTCTGGCGGAAGGAGCAATTGGTGCAGCTCCCGGAATTGCCAATTTTATCTCGGTCGTTGTCGGTACCGGAATCGCAGTCGGTATCGTAGATAAAGGGGAAGTCATCTCAGGTTTTGCCGAGAGCGCAGGAGAGAGTGGGCATATGCCGCTTGTCTTTCAAGGTGCGCTATGTCCCTGCGGGCAGAGAGGCTGTTGGGAGCGCTACTCATCGGGCCATGGAATCTCAGAGCGATTTACAGAGCTTACGGGAGAAAAGAAATCTTCTGCTGAGATTATGTCGATGGTTAATACTAATTCTGAGGCAGAGAAAGTTTGGCGCGATGCAATCACTAAGACTGCACAAGCTCTTGCCATTCTAGTTGTTACGCTCGATCCGCAATTGATAGTTATTGGCGGAGGAGTCGCTTCTGGATATGCAACGTCACTGCCTGATTTACAGAGAGAGCTTCAAAGTTTCTTGACCTGGAAGAGCGCACCCGAGATTAAAATTTCAACGCTCGGCGAAGATGCCGGCATTTACGGCGCAGCAATTTTGGCAAGTTCCAAAATTTCTTAAATTCCCTCGAGGGTCTTATTGCCCTACTCTGCACTGTGTGAAGAAAGTTGAACCCGGTCATCGACGTTTGTTAATAATCCTTGCAGCAATGACGATGTTCACCCCGATGGCAATCGATATGTATCTCCCAACTTTCCCTTCACTAGCGCAAGACCTCAATGTACATATCGCAAATCTTCAACTGACCCTCACATCATTCTTGGTTGGAGTTTCCCTCGGACAGATATTCTGGGGCCCTATCTCTGATCGCTTTGGGCGGAAGGCTCCCTCTTATATAGGAATCGCAATCTATATCGCCGCATCTGCTGCCAGCACACTCTCCACATCATTAACCACCCTGATAATCCTCCGTTTCTTTCAGGCGTTTGGAGGATCAGCAGCCCTGGTCTGTGGACGCGCCATCGTTCGCGATATGTTGCATGGTGTTGAGATGGCGAAAATGATGTCAGCGATGGCGATGCTCTTCGTACTAGCTCCAGCTTTCGCACCAACTATTGGATCTACCCTCCTCAAATTCTTTTCATGGCACTCGATTTTTTGGTTATTGGTGCTCTTTGGTGTTGCAGTTGCTCTAGGGATGAGATCTATTCCGGAAAGTCTGGCACCAGAAAATCGCAACGACCACGGATTTTCTGATGCGGCGAAGAGCTATCGTGAACTAGTAGGTAATAAAGATTTTCGTACCGCATCAATGATCGGAATCAGCGGTTCGATGGTGACCTTCGCCTATGTCTCATCAGCCCCGGCTGTCTTGATGGGTGAGTTTGGGGTCTCTCGAACAACCTTTGGTCTTCTCTTCGGATTGGTCTCTATCGGATTACTTGCATCTTCGAGAATCAATATTTGGTTAGTCGGCAGATTTGGCCTGGTAAAGATGATGCGAGGATTTACTGCGGTGCAGACTTCTGCGACCTTGGCACTTCTGGTTATTTCATTAATTCACGCTCCACTGTGGCTTATGTTGATTTTTGTCATCATTACCTTTGGATGTGCACCCGGATTAGGCGGCAATGCGATGACATTTGGAATGCACCCATTTCCTCGTAAAGCGGCATCTGCAGCTGCGCTCTTGGGTTCTTTGCAATTTGTCGGGAGCGCATTTATCTCGGCAATATTGGCGATATTTCATGCAAACGTGATTCTCAATATGGCAATTGCGATGTTTATCGGCGCTCTTTTAGCCGTCTGACTTGGGAGGACGACGATCACGAGCAGCACGACGGCGGCGATCATGACGTCGGTCTGGAAGCGGTTGTAGCCGTAGGACATCGCCGTGGCGCCGAGTCCCCCACCGCCGACCGCGCCGGCCATCGCGGAGTAGCCGATGAGGGCGATGACGGTCGTGGTG
>NZ_JBJTMK010000164.1:0-4423 GCF_046070465.1 Candidatus Planktophila sp.
TGTCGGAATTTTCCGTGAAATCGTTGCCTTCAAACTAGTCGATACTTATTTAGCTCTGATTCTGGTCTACTCAGCTTTCAACATGGCTTTCTCAATCTGGATTCTCTCCAGTTTCTTTGCGAGCATCCCGAAAGAAGTTGAAGAAGCAGCATGGATTGATGGTTGCTCTCGCTTCACAACGCTGACAAAGATCGTGCTTCCACTTGCTCTCCCAGGTCTAGTGACAGCCTTCATTTTCACCTTTATCGCTGCTTGGAATGAATTCGTCATTGCGCTGACATTGACATCTTCTCCAGAGCATGAACCACTGACAGTTGGCTTGACTGCTCTGATTGGTCAGTACCAAGTGCAGTGGAACTACCTCTTCGCAGGTTCACTTATTGCAATCGTTCCAGTCGTTATTCTCTTTGCACTTATTGAGAAGTGGCTCGTCGGTGGCCTCACAGCGGGCAGCGTGAAGTGAACAAACAGGATCGCCTCAGCCGAATTCTTGAGATAGTTGTCGAACGCTCCAGCGTTGAAGTGGAAGAAGTTGCCGAGATTCTTGATGTCTCTACCGCCACAATTCGTCGAGATTTCGACTCTTTAGCCCGACAACAACTGCTTTCCCGCACGCATGGTGGTGCAGTTGCAACGGGCGGATCGATCGCACTTCCGCTCAACTACAAAATGGCAAAGGGCGATGAGGTAAAACAGCGTATTGCTGAAGCTGCCGCCGAATTAGTGTCGCGCCACGATGTCATCGGTATTAACGGTGGAACCACAACAACGGCAGTAGCGCGAGCAATCGTTGCCCGCCCTGAATTTTCTGCCGGAGATGCCACCGAACCGCAGCCGGCGCTGACAGTTGTCACCAACGCCGTCAATATTGCTGCGGAGTTAACGGTGCGGCCCCACATCAAAATTGTCGTCACGGGTGGGGTGGCGCGTCCTCAATCGTACGAACTCACTGGCCCCTTTGCAGAAGAGGTATTAAAAGAAGTCAATATCGATATCGCATTTTTGGGCGTTGAAGCTATTGACGAAGTTACCGGAGCTGCTGCTCGACATGAGGATGAAGCTCGTGTCAATCGCCAGATTGCAGCACGAGCTCGCAAAATTGTTGTTGTTACAGATAGTTCAAAGTTCGAAAAGCGAGCATTTGCATCGATTCGGCCTGTCAATGAAATCGATGTGCTCATCACCGATAGTGGCCTCGATAAGAAAACCGTCAAAGCATTTAAAGCTCTTGGCGTCGATGTTGTGATTGTTTAAGGAGACTCTGATGTCACGTACAACTTCCGGAAAGTTAGTTCTTCAAGCACAAGCTGCAGGTACTGCAGTAGGTGCATTTAATGTCATCCTTCTCGAACACGCAGAGGCGCTTGTCTCTGGAGCAGAGAAATCCAACCTTCCAGTCATTCTGCAGATTAGCGAGAACTGCGTCAGCTATCACGGTGCACTCAAGCCAATCTCTGTAGCAACCCTTGCAATCGCTGAAAGCTCAAGCGTTCCAGTTTCAGTACACCTCGATCATGCGGAAAGTGAAGAGCTCGTGAGAGAAGCTCTCGAACTTGGTTACGACTCAATCATGTTTGATGGCTCCAAGCTGCCCTATGAAGAGAATGTTGCAGCCAGCGTACGTGTGGCCCAGCTCTGCCAGAGCTATGGAGCAACGCTCGAGGTAGAAATCGGTGAAGTAGGCGGAAAAGACGGGGTTCACGCACCTGGAGTACGTACCCGTCCTGATGAAGCTCTGGCCTTTGCGCAAGCAACTGGTACAGATTTATTGGCGGTGGCAGTGGGGTCATCTCATGCGATGACTACTCGCGATGCCACTCTCGATTTCGATTTGATTGCAGATATTGCTGCAACTGCAAAGTTGCCACTGGTTCTGCATGGATCTTCAGGAGTCAGCGATGCCGATATTCAGAGGGCTGTTCGCGCTGGAATGAGCAAGATCAATATTGCAACGCACCTCAATGGAGTCTTCACTCATGAAATCCGTGCAGCCCTCGATGAAAATCCAAAGCTTGTAGATCCACGCAAGTACGTGAGCCTAGGCCGTACTGCTATCGCTGATGAAGTTGCGCGATTGCTCGCGCTTCTTAATCTTCGCCCTCATTAATCTTCAGTGTGGGCGCTCTTCAAGCCTTCTGAAATCAACTTCATCACATTGGGATCTGCCAATGTTGTTGCATCTCCGACCGCACGGTTCTCTGCAACGTCCTTTAGCAAACGACGCATGATCTTTCCGCTTCGTGTCTTAGGGAGTTCGTTCACGACCATGATCTGGCGAGGCTTTGCAATTGCACCGATTTCCTTTGCTACGTGGCTACGAAGTTCCTTAACAAGCTCTTCGCCTTCAAGGTGCTCGACTCCGCCGCGCAAAATAACAAAAGCCACAATGCCTTGCCCTGTCATTGCATCTGCTGCGCCTACGACTGCTGCTTCGGCAACTGCTTCGTGGGAGACAAGAGCGGATTCAACTTCTGTAGTTGAAATTCGGTGACCGGAAACGTTCATGACATCATCGACGCGACCAAGCAACCAGATTGCTCCGTCATCATCGAGTTTTGCACCATCGCCTGCGAAGTAAATATTCTCAAAACGAGACCAGTACGTTTCTCTAAAGCGTTCTTCCTCACCCCAGACACCGCGCAACATCGATGGCCATGGTTGATCGAGAATTAAATAACCACCATGTCCATCACCCACAGGAACGCCGTTGTCATCGACAACCTTTGCGCTAATTCCAGGGATAGGGCGCATCGCTGAGCCTGGTTTTGTTGCGGTAACGCCTGGAAGTGGTGAAATCATGATGGCACCGGTCTCTGTCTGCCACCAGGTATCGACGATCGGACAACGTCCACCACCAATTACATGGCGATACCAAATCCACGCTTCGGGGTTAATGGGTTCACCCACTGAGCCAAGAAGACGCAAGGTGGAGAGATTGAATTGCTCTGGGTATTCATCGCCCCACTTCATCCAGGTGCGAATCAGCGTTGGAGCTGTATACAAAATTGTGACGCCGTACTTTTCAATCAGTTCGAAGACGCGTCCCTTATGTGGAGTATCTGGCGTTCCTTCGTACATTACCTGTGTTGCGCCATTAATAAGCGGTCCATAGACCATGTATGAGTGGCCGGTAATCCAGCCGACATCCGCTGTGCACCAATACACATCAGTTTTTGGTTTGATATCGAAAACAACCTTATGTGTGTATGCAACTTGTGTGAGGTATCCACCTGTTGTGTGGAAGATTCCCTTTGGCTTTGCAGTGGTACCTGATGTGTACAAGATAAAGAGCGGATGTTCGCTATCGAAAAATTCTGGAGTATGTGTTGAGTGCTGACGATCAACAATGTCGTGCCACCAGATATCGCGATCTGAATTCCATGCAGTCTCTTGTCCTGTGCGCTTTACGACAAGGACTTGCTTCACATTTGTCTCACCCTTAAGTGCTTCATCCACGGCAGGCTTCAATGCAAATGCTGCGCCTTTACGGAAACCACCATCTGCTGTGATGACTAATTTTGCATCTGCATCTTGAATGCGAGAAAGAAGTGCATCGGCGGAGAATCCACCGAAAACAACAGAGTGAATAGCACCAATACGTGCGCATGCGAGCATGGCAACAGCTGCTTCAGGAATCAGCGGCATGTAGATGGCAACGCGATCGCCGGCAGCGATTCCCATTTCAGTCAGAGCATTGGCAGCCTTACACACATCAGTTAAAAGTTGCGCGTAAGAAATCGTGCGAGTATCACCAGGTTCCCCTTCAAAATGAAAAGCAATCCGTCCGCCATGGCCTTCGGCGACGTGGCGATCGAGGGCATTGACTGAGGCGTTGATCTTTCCGCCGACAAACCACTTGGCAAAGGGTGGATTCCACTCGAGAGCGGTATCCCACTTGCGATCCCAAATCAGCGCCTCTGCCTGGCGCTCCCAGAAGGCGAGGCCATCGTGGTGGGCCTCGGCGTAGAGGGTGGGCTGGGCGTTGGCCTGTGCCGAAAACTCGGGAGATGGGGCAAATGTCCGATTTTCGGAGGAGAGGTTGTCTAGGGTTTCAGCGCTCATAACGGTGAAGTTTAGGAGTTTTCACGCTCAATAGATAGGTTTTTCGAGGGCGAGATTCATCCACAGAGCCACGAAAGCTGTGATTTATAAGGCTTTTCAGGGTCATCATCACCCCATGACTCTCATCACCTTTCTCAGCTATCTCCTTAAATTCCTCAGTAATCCAGCCCTTCTGGCGGCCCTGATTTCGGCGATTTCCAAGATTCTGCACTGATTTTTCACCCTCGCGCTCGTGGCGATTTTCGCTTACGCGGGGGTAGGTGGTTGGATTAGCCGTAAACCGCAGCAAGAGCCAATGGTGCCTTTTCGCGATGGGTTTACACCCTCGATCTACCCATTGGAGACATCATGCCAATCGCAA
>NZ_JBJTMK010000165.1:0-5562 GCF_046070465.1 Candidatus Planktophila sp.
GATTCTGAATATGAAAGTCCTTTGTTTCTAGCAGCCGCAAGACCACGGTTATCTTGTGTGATGACCTTAATAATTGGATATTTCTCCTGAAGACTCAAGATAGTCTCAAGACTTTTATCAGTTGAGCCATCGTCGACAAAAATAATTCTATTTACTGGGGCAGTTTGAGAGAGTACGGACTTAACGCATCGTTCGATAAAAATTGCCCCATTGAAGCAAGGAATTACAACATCAACCGTATATGTTGGAATCATCGCTTAATCCTTGCCTTGAAACTCTTTCTGAGGAGCGCAACAGCGCTAAACCTCATCAGAAGAAGATCTACTATTCGCATTAGTTGCAATATTGAAAAGATTGAGCGCTTGATTGGCCCCCTATAGAACTCTTTGAGACATTTTAATCTTAGAGTAAATTCAGTATCGTATAGGTTGTTCTTAACAGTTACCTGATTCTCATGAACCCTGTAATAAGTCAGAAATTCCTCACTGGAAAATATATCTCCAAGATTTAAAATTCGAATCCATAAATCTAGGTCCTCGGCTCCCTCAAATTCTGACCTGTAGTTCCCAGCCAATTCTACTATTTCTTTACGGAACATCACCGATGGGTGTGCGACTGGATTTCTAAAGATGAAGTTTCTTAGCAGAGTTAATTTCCCACTCGGATAATTAGATCTTCCAATCTCAATGTCCTCTGAATTTATGAAGATAATCTGGCTAGATACTAGAGCTACTTCAGGGTGTTCTTGCATCACGCGAAGCTGGTATTCCAATCGCTCTGGAGACATTTTGTCGTCTGCATCTAAACGAGCAATGAGACTTCCGTTAGCCAAAGCAAGACCTACATTTAGCGCCTTTGATACGCCTCTTTCGGTACAGTGCAAAACTCTAACTCGTGAATCTTTTGTGATGTAGTTGTTAAGTATCTCCAAAGTTCCATCCGAGGACCCATTATCAACCACGAGAATTTCTGAAGCTAGCGGTTGAACCAATACCGAATCTAATGCTTGTCCAATAAATTGCTCGCCGTTTAAGACGGGTATCAAAACAGAAATTGAATTGGTTATTAATTCGGCTTCCGAATCCATATCAGATCCAACTACTCTGGATTCGAATCCAATTCTCTGGGATTAAATCTAACGGCTCTTGCATGGATTTAAACCAAGGTTTTGGTGAAATTACAACTTTCGCATTGCTTGTATAGGCAGCCCACCAAGAAAAAGTTGAATTCGAAATAATGTAGCTATCGCATGCCTGCATGACGGCAAAAGTGTCTGTCGGTATCGTATTGGTTGGTTCGATAACAAGTTCTGCACCTACCTGTTGTAGAAAATCAAGTGATATCTCGTTCGGAGAATCGGTCATAACCCAAATCGGGCCCTTAGCCCCCATGGATCTCAGCTGATTGATCGCAGTTATGTAGTATTCATAACTCAGAACTCCAAAAGAGTCTTGTAGTTCGAGAAAATCGCCACGTCGAATATGGCACAAAATTGGTTTAGAAGCTTTAGCCACAGAAATTTTAGATTTAGCCCAATCGCAGGAAACACCAGGGTCTAAGGAGTATCCTGGAAAAGTTTTCTTAACTGATTCGTGATATCTCCAAGATTGAAAATAACCAGAGACTTCAAAATATGTTTTTTTTAGCAGGGTCTCACTGAAGCCAACATCAGTCGGTTGGAAATAACCGATTCTGCGATTGACTGCAGGAATTAATCGATTCATTCGAGTAAGTATTGCTCTGGCCACATGTGGAATTCGAGATACAACAATTTCGTATTCAATAGGCAGATTGAATTTATCTAGCTCCAAAGCACGCTCGGTATTGGCTAGTCGTAGCCCACTTGTATCAAAGGTAATTACTTCCTGCTTATTCGCTATCGCGTAACTAGCCGCTGCATAGTAAATGAATAGCTGATTTCCAAGCCCCCCTTGGAGACGAAATCTATTTCCAGCCATTGTTGAATTCTACCGGAAATGCCACCCAGATTTAGTGCAGTTTGATTTACTCAATTTGAGCAATATGCGAGAGAATATATTTATGTTGTTTGTTCCGTTTAAGTCCCTAGGAAAGTACATAACAATATTAGGGAAATCAGCTCAGAGAAAATTCTGGTCTGTCGTCCTGGCGCAATCAGTTTTAGGATTACTAGACTTAGTCGGTGTAGCAATAATTGGTGTTTTGGGTTCGTTAGCCTTAAAGGGAGTGCAGTCCCAGAATATTGGCGGTAGAACTAGTCAAGCAATCAAATTCTTGAGAATTCAGAACTTTGATTTTCAAAATCAAGTAATGACACTAGCCTTGCTTGCAACATTTTTTCTGATCCTCAAAACAATTCTGACAATAGTTCTCAATAGAAGAATTCTCTTTTTTCTCAGCAATCAGGCTGCGGCGCTATCTGAGAAACTACTCGCTCGTGTTCTAAGTAAGCCGATATTGGGAATTCAGCAAAACTCTTCTCAAGAAATTCAATATGCCGTCGGCTCTGGAGTATCTGCAATTGCAGTGGGAATTGCGGGCACATTGGCCTCTGTGATTACAGATTCTAGCACCCTCATCATTCTGCTTGTTGGTCTATTTGTGATTGATCCGTTAGTCGCTGCCAGTTCAATCCTACTTTTTGGGCTCATAGGTATCTTCTTATACAACTTGACCCACAAGAAGGCTCATCGCTTAGGCATTGAACTTGCCGATTTAAACGTTCAGTCACAGATTAACATCCAAGAATTGATAACTTCTTACAGAGAAATTTTTGTTCGTGATCGACGTGAATACTATTTATGGCGTATTTCAAACTTGCGTCGACGGTATGCAAATACTCTTGCAAAACAGAATTTCATGCCAAATATCTCTAAATATGTGCTTGAGGTTAGCGTAATTGTCGGAGCAGTTTTAATGTCGGCGCTGGAATTTGCGCTACATGATGCAGCACATGCTACTGCCAGCTTGGCGATTTTTATAGTAGCTGGCAGCAGAATTGCACCAGCTCTGATGAGATTGCAACAAAGTTTTGTACAAATACGTGCAAATGAAGGTCTCGCAAGTTCCACATACAGTCTAATCGTTGAGACAAACTCTTTAGACCCTCTGATACCAAGTAATTTTGAACCAAGCTTTACTTATGAAGGTTTTGAAGCGAATATCTCACTAACATCAGTAAATTTTAGATACCCAGGAAGTCCCAACAATATTTTCAGCAGTTTGGATTTAGCAATCACTGCAGGAAAATTTATTGCGATTGCTGGACATTCTGGCTCTGGAAAGAGTTCATTGGTTGATTTGTTGCTTGGACTTCACACGCCTCAAAGCGGCAGCGCACTTATATCTGGTTTACCCACCTCTCAAGTTATAAAAAAATGGCCAGGTGTTATCGGATATGTTCCGCAGGTAATCGGCCTTGTAGATGGATCGATTAAACAGAATTTAAGTCTTGGTTTTGAAGTAAATACCTTTACTGATAATCAATATTGGGATGCTCTCAATCAGGCGCAACTCAAAACATTTGTTGAAGAACTCCCTGGAAAACTTGATTTTCAGGTTGGTGAAGGAGGATCGCGTCTTAGCGGTGGGCAACGCCAAAGATTGGGAATTGCACGTGCGCTTCTTACAAAACCAAAGTTATTAATTCTGGATGAAGCGACAAGCGCACTAGATAGCCAAACTGAACTTGATATTTCGCAATCCATTCACAAACTCCGTGGTGAAGTTACGACAATCGTTATTGCCCACAGATTATCGACGATAAAGCTTGCCGATACGGTGATCTACCTCGAAGCGGGAAGCATCCGTGCAGCTGGAACTTTTGAAGAAGTCCGCGCATCTGTGCCAGATTTCGAATCCCAAGCAGAACTGCAAGGCCTCTAATTGGTGAAATGTCCGTTTTGTCCCTTCCCCGCGACAATATAGGGTTGGATTCGTAGAACGTTATAGATAGGGCGACGGTTCAATCTGCTTTACAAACCGGTTGAAAAAGGATCCAATAAAGTGGCGTTTAAGAAGTCTGCAGCATCTGCAGGTCCCCGCGTGTGGACCGTTGCAGAGCTCGGTGCTTTCTACACAGAGCACCGTTCAGAGCTTCTCGCCCATGCAAACCGCGTCTTGAAGGATTCAGCTAAGGCTGAAGAGATCACCCAAGACTCTCTTATTAAGTTTATGTTGGCAGCTCCTGAGCTTGAGTCAACAGATCATGCTCTCTCATACCTTCACCGCACTATCGAAAACCTCTGCATCGACTACTTCCGCATGGAGGGTCGCCGCCCCAACCTCGTGGTCATCGATGATGCCCAGGCCGAGGTTGAGGCCGCATGGCAGGTAGATGGCGATCACTCAGCACAGATTTCAGCTGCAGAAGATGCAGCAATCATCCGCCAGGCTCTTGCAATGCTCTCACCAGCTGAGCGTGCAGCGCTTGTGATGTGGGAGATGGAAGGTCGCTCAACCGAAGAGATCGCAGCAGAGCTTGGTATCAAGGAATCTGCTGTTCGTCATACAGTTTCTCGTGCACGCACAAGCCTGCGCCGCGTACTTTCAGAGCTCGTTATCGATGAAGAGCGTGGCTTGACTGCCCTCGACATGCTTTCAACCACCTATAGGAAGGCAGCAGACCTTGCGGCAAAGTCATCCAAGGTCGCCTTGTCCTTATTATTAGTAGTAACTGCTTTCCTTGGATTTAACTCTTTGACAGGCAATGAAGGTTCAGTTCTTCCAACTGTCCAACAGCAAGACGCACTGGCCTCTCCATCTGCTTCTGCAACAGCTGAAGGATCAGAGTCAGCAACCCCTGCCCCATCTGTGACAGTTTCATCAAATGCCAAGAAGTCAGATGGCATGGTCTCAGGCGTCTATATCAAGGGTGCAAAGCTTGCCTTTGCTGGCCTGGATGTAGATGGCACCCCAACAGGTTTCACCGTCGCAGGTGAGAACGGTCTCGGCAAGATGTGGGTGAGCAATAACCGCCCAGTCGCGACCGAAGAAGGAACAATTTTGGCCACCCAGGCCGTCACTTCCAAGGGTGGACCAAATGTGATTGTCGATCAGACCATCACAGTCGACGGCAACGGCACAAAGTATGAGGTCGGATATGTTGCTTTCGGAATCAACAAGCAGTGGGCGGTGGCTAACGCTGACGCCACAAGCGTGGATTTTGAGCGGATGTCCAATGGGCAGTACCTTATGACCGTTACAATTTCCCTAACCTCAACCCCAACTTCAGAGTTGGCCAATCCGGTCGGAGACCGTGGCTATGACGTTGTTGGCGCACCGAAGACGATCACAACTCGTCTCTTGCTCAATGCGAGCAAGACCCAAATTTTGGCTCAGGCAATTTACATTCCTGGGTCTGCAGTAAAGGCAAAGGGCTGATCACGTGGCACATCAGCTAACAATTAAGTTTCTTCACCGCGTCCGGATACACGGTGGAGAATTTGATTCATCAGCACGTGCGATGAATCGAGTGGAGGGAAGTAATTCTCTCCAAGCCGACCTACGGAAATGCCGTGGATCGACTTGCGAAAGGAAACAAATGTCTACAACAATTAAGCGCGTAGCGCTCGTTGCTGTTGC
>NZ_JBJTMK010000166.1:0-4362 GCF_046070465.1 Candidatus Planktophila sp.
ATTGACTTTCTTAGGGATTAATACAACCTCTTCGTGCTCAACATCGACACATTCAACCGGCCCGATACCTTCTGGGAAATCAAAGGTGACGCCACCCGTAAATGGCTTGGCGGTATGGAAATCGCCGTTCTCCCAAATCAATGGGGGATTGAGACACTCTTCAATTGTTGTCCAAATTGAAAATGAAGGAGCAAATACATAGCCATCGACAGTGAGATTTGATCCATCGAGAATGGTGACTGCATCGATTTCGCTGAAGAGATAATCCTGTGCATAGCGGGCAAAGACATCGCTCATTCCGGGTTCGATTCCCATCCCTACGAGTGCATACTTGCCCTGTGCCCTCCAATCGGCATCTTGTGCAAATTGTTCATCACCCAGCATGACACCGGTCTTATTAAAAGGATCTGTTGGGTGAGCCGTCGATAGCGACATCGCCATATCGATATAATTCACTTCAGCGCTCTTTGCTGCATTGAAGATATTCATGACAAATCGTGGATCGACAGCATTGACTACAACATCAGGATTGACTTTCCGAATCAACATTTCAAGCGCCACCAGATCGCCGGCATCCACCTCCACTGCAGTAAATCGTGGGTCTTGGATCTTTGAAGTGACAGCGTTTGCGCGAGTAAGGTCGTAATCAGCAATCACTAATTCAGTGATAAATGGCTTACGAGAAGCGATATTTGCGATTGCACTGCCAACTCCGCCTGCGCCGATAACGAGCGCTCTCATGGATTGGCCTTTCGCTTGGATGGATACGAATCCCCTATGGATTCTTGGGAAGGCTACCTATACCGATAACCTTTGCCAAGCATTTACGCATTAAGTCCTAGTAGCTCAGTGGATAGAGCAACCGCCTCCTAAGCGGTAGGTCGCAGGTTCAACTCCCGCCTAGGACACTTACTTTCTTTTAATCTTGCGAAGCTCTTTACGCATCGCTCTCATTTCAGCGCGCTCTGCCTTCACTGCCTTATTGGTAGGAAATGCCCATTTAAGGATTGGAATCAAAATCAGAGCAATGACGGCATAGCCAGCGAGCCCTTGAAAGAAGAGCTCATTGTTGATTCCCCCGAGCATTAGGCAGTATCAATCATGAGAAGACAATCGTGCGGTGACCGACGATAAAGATGCGGTCCTCTGCATAGAGTTGAACAGCGCGGGATAAGACACGTCGCTCGATGTCGCGGCCTATCGAAATCAGCTGCTCCGGCGTTGCGGTATGGCCCACATGTGCAACATCTTGTTCGATAATCGGCCCTTCATCAAGGTCCGCCGTAACAAAGTGCGCTGTAGCCCCAATGATTTTTACACCGCGATCATGCGCCTGGTGATATGGCTTTGCGCCTTTAAATCCTGGTAAGAACGAGTGATGAATATTGATGATCTTGCCGGGAAGAGCAGCGCAGAATTCGGAGGAGAGTATCTGCATATAACGAGCAAGAACAACAAAATCGATCTTGAGTTCTTCAATCTTGTTAAGCATCACGGCTTCCTGATCCGCTTTATTGCTGGAATCAATTGGAAGGTACATAAATGGAATTCCGTGGGACTCAACGAGGGCCCTCAATTCTTCGCGATTTGAAATCACGAGTGGAATTTCAATAGGCATCTCATTGAGTTCGAGAAGGTAGAGAAGATCGCGAAGGCAGTGACTTTCCTTGGTCACAAGAACTAAGGCGCGTGGCTTTTCATGGGTCAGGCGTATCTGGAGAGCAGGCTTAAATTGAGCAAGTCCTGCCTGCAGAATAGCAGTAGCTTTTTCAAGAGATTGTGCAGATTCGAAGCGAGTGCGCATCACAAAGGTATTTGTGGTGTGGTCAGTAAATTGCTGATTTTCAATGATGTTGCCTTCTGCAGCTAGAACAGCGCTGGTCATCGCGTGAACGATTCCAGGTTGATCAGCACATTGCAGAGAGGCGATGAGATCCATTCGCGAATTCTACGGACTTAATGCTTAATGGTAAATCGCTGCATGCTCTTAGGTGCCCACCAGTTGCGTTCACCAAAGAGGCGCATGAGTGCAGGAACTAAGAGAGCGCGAACAATCGTTGCATCGAGCATGACCGCCAGAGCGACACCAAATCCCATCGATTTAATGGAGGTTACTCCGCTGAGCACGAAGGATGCGAAGACCACTGCAAGCAATACTGCCGCAGCTGTAATGATTCGTGCAGATCTCTGAAGACCGATAGCCACTGCATCTTCATTAGATTTGCCTGCATCATGTTCTTCACGAATACGTGAGAGCAAGAAGACTTCGTAGTCCATGGAAAGTCCGAAGACCACGACTGCAATCAAGATAACGATGGATGTATCAAGAGTTCCGGTAACAGTGAAGTCACCTACAAGCCATTGCAAGTTTCCATCGATGAATACCCAAGTCAGTACACCCATGGTTGCTGCGAGTGAGAGTACGTTAAGAATGATTGCCTTGATTGGCAGAATCACAGAACCAGTAAAGAGGAAGAGCAGAATCAGGACGCTGATTGCAATCCACCCAAATGCAAGTGGCAAGGTTGCTGAGATTCCATCTTGTGAATCTGTGTAATCGGCTGCAACTCCGCCGATGATGGTGCCGGCAGGTGCTTGAATATCTCGGAGTTCATGAATCAAGTTCTGCGCTTCTGGTGAACGCGGCAACATTGAATGAATTGCAGTTACGCGAAGGTCATCACCGTATGGTCGAGCAGGATTGACCAGGACGATTCCATCAACTGTGGAAACCTGTGCAAGGTATGTAGTTACTTCATCGCTCTTTGTCACACCGTTAGGGATGATAATTTCAACAGGATTTCCGGTCTGACCTGGGAAGCGCTCTGCTTGAGTTGCCGTTGCGATGGCAGCAGGATTTGAAGCAGGAAGTGTGCGTGAATCTGTTTGCGAGAACTTCGCAGCAGTCAGTGGTGATGCCAGGATTCCTAAGAAGATGAGCGAGAGTGCCGTCACTGCAACAGGACGACGCATCACAAAGCGTGCAGTTTGCGCCCATCGACCTTCTTCTTTAGGTGTTATCGCACTTCGGCGAACAACACCCTTATCAATTTTGTTTCCGACCATCGCAAGGATTGGCGGCAAACCACAAAGTGCACCGATGACAGCAAGGGCCACAACGGATACACCGGCATATCCAAATGATTTAAGGAAAGGTAGCGGGAAGAAGATCAAAGACATCAAAGTCACAAGGACAGTCAGACCTGAGTAAAAGACGGTCTTTCCGGCCGTTGCCATCATATTAACGATGGAATCTTCAACGCTCTTGCCATGATGGAGCTCTTCGCGGAAGCGGTTGACCATCAATAATGCGTAATCGATACCTAGTCCAAGACCCATACCTGTCGTGAGGTTGAGGGCATAGACGCTGACATCGGTAAAGAGTGTGAGCAAATACAAGATCAAGAATGCGCCGAGAATTGCAAAGACTCCGACAATCAAAGGCATAGCTGATGCGGCGAGAGCGCCGAAGACAAATGCCAACAAGATAAATGTCAGTGGAATCGAGATTGATTCAGAGAGTTTGAGGTCTTTTCCAATCTTCTCTGTGATGGCATTTCCGATAACTCCAAAGCCACCGGCATAGAGAGTGAAGCCATCGACCTTGCCATCGTAATTCTTCTGGAAGGTGCTTCCGAGTTCTTGGCTCTTGGGACTAAATGCTTCGCCATTTCCGTAAATCAAAATGTATGCCGCATTGCCATCCTTTGATTTCAGGGATGGAGCACCACCTGATGACCAATATGAAAGAGTCTTTGACACGCCATCTTCAGTTGCCATCTTCTTCTCGAGCGCAATTGCTCGAGCAGCAACAGTTGGATCATCAACACTTTTTCCAGCATCGACCATCACGACAATTGCAGGATCGGATTCCTTAAGAGTGTCTTTGATGTAGGTATAGACCTTGTATGAATCACTTGAAGCAATCGAGTATCCGCCAGAGTCGAGACGATTGAATACTTGGGCTCCGACTCCACCTGCAACTAATGTGGCGATAATGAAGAGGATTACTGCAATCTTTTTGCGGCGAACGGCGAAGTGTCCAAGTTTTTCAAACATGGCTGAAGTATGCAGGAGTAGACTTGAGACTTCTCGTTCGAAAGGGGCGTAAAGGACTATGAGCGATATCTTTCCCGTCACAACAGATGATGAACGCGACCCTCGTGAAGATCAGAACGCTGACTCAGTTCGTGAAGCCGAGATTAAGGGCGATCGCCCTCCCCACCACGGCGACTAGCCTTTAAATTCACATGGCTCGAGGCCATTGAATTAGTCGCTCGAAGAAGACTTAGGTACGGAATCAGTCTTATAGAAACCAGAGCCTTTAAAGACAACCCCGACGTTCCCATAGACCTTCTTCAC
>NZ_JBJTMK010000167.1:0-5618 GCF_046070465.1 Candidatus Planktophila sp.
GTCTACAAGATGGCGATATTGATGGATCAATCCGTCGTGCAATGGCGCACTTCCCAAATCAAGATGTCATCAAAGGCATCATGGATCGCTACTTCATTGAAGGCGGTCGTGATGAATCTAAGCCCTACATCGATGTACCAAAGCTAACTTTAAAGCCTGTGCAGCATGCAATTGATATTTTGGTTGTCGCATCATTTGTTGAAGTCTGGCTAGCAAAAGAAGGACATGACGGATTAATCGGCATGAACCTTCTTGAAAAGATTCAGATGTGTATTCCTGCTCAGCTTTATGGAGCAATGCTTGCCGATGTTGATTACATTCTTATTGGCGCAGGTATTCCTGCTCAGATTCCTAATCTCCTCAACCAGTTGGCGCTCGGCAAGCCCGTTGCCATGACAGTTGATGTTGCAGATACCAAGACAAAGCACTTTATTCAGTTTGATCCTGGCTGTATCGAAGGTATTTCATATCCAATTAAACGGCCGCAGTTCTTGGCTATCGTTTCATCTCATGCATTAGTTGCATATTTGAATAAAGATGAAATAACCAAACCTGACGGATATGTCATTGAAGGCCACGTTGCTGGTGGACACAACGCTCCCCCACGTAATCGCAAGTCTGTTGACGAAGAAGGCAATCCTGTCTACACGGAACAAGATGAGCCAGACCTTGCAAAGATCAAGAACTCGGGTTCGCCTTTCTGGATGGCTGGAGGTTTCGCCAATGCAGCTAAGGTGAAAGAGGCGATTGCAGCTGGCGCTCAAGGTGTTCAGGTGGGATCACTCTTCGCACTTGCAGATGAATCTGGTTTTACAGCAGAGTTGAAGCAAGAAGTTATTGATGCACTCACGAGTGAGCAACTCACGGTGAAGACTGATGGCAGCGCGTCCCCTACAGGTTTCCCATTTAAGGTAGCGGTACTTCCTCAGTCGCTTTCAGATGATGACGCCTATGAAAAGCGCAACCGCATCTGCGATCTAGGTTATCTGCGCACACCATTCGAACGCGAGAATGGCGGCATTGGTTATCGTTGCCCAAGCGAACCTTTAAAGACATACGAATTTAAGAAGGGAAACGTTGAGGAAGCTCAGCATTCTCAATGCCTCTGTAACGCGCTCATGTCTAATATCGGCCTAGGTCAGCTCCGCCCGGATGGACGTCGAGAACTTCCTTTGGTCACTTTGGGTTCAGATCTCGATGGACCAACAACACTTGCAAAGGAGCATCCTCAGGGCTGGAAAGCTAAGGATGTGATTGATTTCCTACTCGGTGAGTAACGTAAAAAGCGCATCTAGTTCTGCGCTATCTGCTGGTGCTATCTCCCAGGGCTTTTGCAAACCATCGTTGTTCCATCGTGGAATCACATGCATGTGAGCATGAAAGACTGTTTGCCAACCAGCCTCTTTGTTCATCTGGAAGATTGTCGTTCCTTCTGAATTCAATTTAACCTGGAGTAAATCTGCGATCTTCTTGGCTACCGATGCGATAGCACCGTATTCAACTGCCGACATTGAATGTATATCGGCGTAATGTGCTTTGGGAATCACAAGTGAGTGCCCTTTACTTGCAGGGAAAATATCCAAAAAGGCCAGATGACTTTCATCTTCATAAATCTTCTTTGAAGGAATTTCACCGGCAATAATTTTGCAGAAAATGCAGTCGCTCATGAGGTTGATGTTAATCGTGCAATGCGTTCACGGGCAATCGTCTGACTTGGGGATTCGTTACCTACTATTAACTGAAGCCCCCGTAGCATCGGCTTGACGATTGCCAGCCATCCTCTTGATTTAGCCTTGAGGCCAAGAACATAGAGAATTCGTGGATCGAGAGTTGAAATGGCTGCATTACAGAGAGCTCGGTAGAAGGGCATCGCCGCCCTCGAAAAAGGCGGGTGGATGATGAAGTGAACAATCTTGTGAGTTGCCTCAATCTCTCCTATTTCATTATCTAGAAAATCTTCCAAGACATCATGAAGTTCTGCATCTGACTGAGGTGCATCTAGTAGTCCGAGTGGTTCGGGACTCTTCGCCCATTCGCCAACATAGTTCAAGACAGAGCGATCTTCTTCGCGACCAAGCTCTCGGTATGCAATGAGAAAGGAGTCCGTGAACGCACAGTGGACCCAAAGGAGATGGCGAGATTCTGATGCTTCATATTTATGGGAATGAGTACTTGAGTCTTGATATTCACCTTTTACATGTGAATGCAGCGCATTAACTCGGCGAGCTTCCTTCGCTATAGCTTCGGTTGAACCGAAGGAGGTAATAGTGAGCCAACGCGTTGTTCGCTCTAGTCGGCCCAGTGGATCGGTGTCATACGCCGAATGCTGTGATACACCAGCAAGCGCCGCTGGGTATGCGGCCTGCATCAAGAGTGCGCGTACTCCCCCAATAAGCGTCGCAAGCGAACCGTGAACTTTCCAGACATCACTATCAGGACCAAAGAGCCCGATGTCACTTCCGACCGACATCTCATGAGCCCATTGAGGACGCCCTTGAGGATCTCCTGATACTGCTTTGCGAAAGGCGGATGCCACTTTCTCGCCTCCGGCTCGGAGAAGAAATGTCCTCACTCTGTAGCGCTATGGGTTTGCACGAAGATTAAAGAGTTTTCAAAGATGATCTCTTGATCGTAATCCAGCGTTGCAACGTGATAGCTATTAACCAATTCGATGCGCTGCTTAGGAATAGAGCCCACACCTTTCATGATGATCTCAGTGTTGGTGACCGGAAGTGTGTGGTCTTCCTTGCTATGAAAGAGCATCAAAGGTGAGGTGACATCATGCAAACGCTTGCGGGTATAGCTGAGCATCTTCAAGAGTTGATAAACGCCTACTGCAGGCAAAGAGTCATAGCCATGCTCGGTTACACCCGGCTTCTTAATGTCATCACCAACAGAATCACGCATCTTCTGGAATCGTGAAATCAACCAAGCAAGCTGATGTGGAACAAATTTCACATGAATCATTGGATTCACTAAGACTATTCCGGCTAAGGAGGATGAGTGTTGAAGCGCCACATTGAGAGTTGTACCTCCACCCATAGAGAGACCAAAGATAAAAACAGTCATGCCCTGTGAGTGCATCCAGTCAAGTTCTTCTTCGACCTTCGCTGGCCACTGCTCCCACTTCACAAGATTGAGGTCACCCGGCTTGGTGCCATGTCCAGGAAGGAGCGGAACAGAGACGCTATAACCGCGCTCGTGAAAGTAATCAGCCCAGGGGCGCATCGATATCGGTGAACCCGTGAAACCATGAACAAAGATGATGCCAACTTTGGCATGTGCACCTCTTCCAAGTGCCCGGAAATCCTGCATTGAACCCGCTGGTGCATCGTGAACGCTCATGTTCCAAGGGTATTCCCCGGTCTCTGTCATATCAATCATCTAGTCTTTACTTTCATCATGGACGAGAACAACTGGCAGAGCACGATTCAAGAGATCGGCACACCGTTACATGCCGCACGCTTTGTTGTTCTCGACCTCGAAACCAGCGGTGGTGCTCCGCACCTTGGCGCTGCGATTACCGAAATTGGTGCCGTCAAAGTTCAAGGTGGCGAAGTTCTCGATACCTTCTCAACTTTGGTTAACCCTCGTCATTCAATTCCCGCTTTTATTACAGAACTCACCGGAATCGACGACGGTCTCGTTTTTGACGCTCCACCCATTGAAGAAGTTCTTCCAGATCTCTTTCATTTTCTAGGTGATGAAACAACAGTCTTTGTCGCACACAATGCACCATTTGATTTATCTTTTCTCAAATTCGCAGCTCGCGCACATGGCCATCAGTGGCCCAATTTCCGCGTTCTTGATACAGCGATTCTTGCTCGTCGTGCACTTACAAGAGATGAAGCTCCTAACTGCAAGTTAGGGTCTTTGGCCCACATATTTGGTACTGAGGTAACTCCCAACCACCGAGCGCTCGATGATGCCAAGGCGACGGTGGATGTGCTGCACGGACTCTTTGAGAGGCTTGCAGGTTTTGAGATCTTTACAATAGAAGAAGCAATCAACTTTACTGCGCCGAAGAAATCTCGGTCGACAAAGCCGCCCACTTCTTAAGTAACTCTGCAGCCTTTCCGCTATCAATCGCATCAATAGCTCTTGGCATTGACTTAGCGATTCGCTCATGAAGAGAGAGTTCTAATTCACCATCAAAAGCGGCTATGGTCACAGCAGTATTGAGCAGAACAACGTCGCGAGGTGCGCCACGTTCGCCTTCAAGAATGCGCAGCGCAATAGCGGCATTCTCTGCGCCATCTCCGCCTACGATGGCGCTAATCGGTGCGTTATCTAAACCAAAGTCTTTTGCATCAACACGATCGCTTGAGATTTCTTCCTTACCGATACTTAAGACTGACGTTGTTCCATCAAGGGTAATCTCGTCAAGCCCATCATCGCCTCTGAAGACGAAACCATCACAGCCCTTAGAAGCCATCACTTGTGCCATCACCAAATGAATTCGTTCGTCTGCAACGCCAATCGCTGCGGCTTGTGGCTTTGCTGGGTTAGCTAATGGACCGAGGAAATTGAAGACAGTCGGAACACCAAGTGCCTTTCGAGCTGGTGCTGCATTCTTCATTGCGGGATGAAAGACAGGTGCGAAGAGAAAACCGATACCAAGCTCGCGAACAGTACGTTCGACACCTGCTGGACCAAGGTCGTAGGCGACACCGAGTGCGCCATAGAAATCTGATGCTCCCGAACGAGAAGAGACTGCACGGCTGCCATGTTTTACAACACGAGCACCCGCTGCAGCTGCAACTATCGCTGCAGTAGAGGAAATATTGATGGTATGTGCACCATCTCCCCCAGTGCCTACAGTGTCGACAGCGCGTTCGGGAATAGTGATGGGAGTCGCGTTACGGTAAAGCTGCTCGACGAGTGCAGAAACCTCTTCGGCGGTCTCGCCCTTAGTATGAAGAGAGAGCAGAAATCGCTTTACCGACTCAATATCTGCAGTCTCTTCCAAAATGCTTTGCAGAACAGATTGAATTTCTGCAGGTTCGAGATCCAGTCCTGCATCAAGACGCGCGATGTATTCAGGCCACAATAAAGTCATTGCTCAATGTGGCCTTGCACATTACGCCGTTGCGACTGAGCGCGAACGAATCAGGTCAGAGACTGTATTAGCCAAAGTAAATGGGTCGACAGGGTGCATGACGCTTGCCTCGGCACGAGACCACGCGGCTAGCCATGCATCTTCCTTGCGAGCTACCAACAAGAGAACAGGCGGGCAGTTAAAGACTTCATCCTTGAGCTGGCGGGCAACGCCCATGCCGCCTTCAGGAGTTGCTTCACCGTCGAGGATAAAGAGATCGATAGGTGCTTGAGATCCAGGCTTGACTGAATCTACATAGAGGCGAAGAGCCTCCGCTGTCGCAAATTCACGAATCTGGTGCTCTGGCAGGTCTGCCGAGACTTTACGACCGAGGGCTGAAGTAACTGCTGCTCGGGTAGTTGAATCATCTGAATAGAGAACGATGTTGAGTTTGCGACCTGAATCCATAGCCCAATAGTAGTCGCGATAGGTGAGCCTTTTCACCTTATTTCAGGCGTGAAAAAGGTGGTTCTGGCCACCCCGAAAATAGGTTTTACGAGCGTTAATCGGGAATAATGCC
>NZ_JBJTMK010000168.1:0-11778 GCF_046070465.1 Candidatus Planktophila sp.
ATCTTACGGAGTGCCTGAGACATCAAGCGCGCCTGAAGACCCATATGTGAGTCACCCATCTCGCCTTCGATTTCTGCGCGAGGAACAAGTGCAGCAACTGAGTCGACTACAACGAGATCAAGTGCACCAGAGCGAACCAACATATCCATGATCTCGAGGGCTTGTTCTCCAGTATCTGGTTGTGAAACGAGGAGCGCGTCGATATCAACGCCGAGCTTCTTTGCGTATTCGGCATCGAATGCGTGCTCTGCATCGATAAAGGCGCAGATTCCGCCATTCTTCTGAGCAGATGCAATTGCATGCAATGTAAGAGTTGTCTTACCTGAAGATTCAGGTCCATAAATTTCAATGATGCGGCCACGTGGAAGACCGCCGATGCCGAGCGCCATATCGAGTGCAACAGAACCTGTTGGGATAACTTCGATAACCTGGGCTTGCTTATCGGACATCTTGATCACTGCACCCTTACCAAACTGACGTTCGATTTGAGCGAGGGCTGTGTCGAGCGCCTTGTGGCGATCGGATGTTGCTTTTTCATCGGCTTTGCTTGGCTTTTCAGCTGCCATGAGCTTTTCTCCTTTATGTCGAACGTTGAGCGAGCGCTCACCGTTTGGGTGGCCCAGAAGGTACGGAACTTCATCGACGGCCAACGAGCGTTATAGAGACGCTGTGGGCGGAAGAATGAGACCGCTCTGGTTGTGCATTGCATAGGCTAGTCGAACATCTGTTCGAATACCACTTAAGACACGCCCAGAATTTAAAGGCCACCACCGACAAATGACCTGGCGAGAGACCATACTCACGCCGTGCTGATCCTCCTACCGCCCTCTGAGAAGAAGGCAGAGACCCCTCAACCCACCACAGCGATGAACGTCTACACGGGGGTCCTGTATCAAGCCCTCGACTGGGCATCCCTCTCTCCTGCCGCCAAGAAGCGTGGCGAGGCTGCTGTGGCGATCATCAGCGCCAAGTACGGAGTCGTGCGTCCCTCATCCAAGATTGAAAGCTACAAAGCGAAGATTAATAACAAGGCGATGGCGCCGATAGTGGAAGCCGCTTTAGCAAGCGTGAAAGTTCCCCTGATTGTCGATTGCCGCTCTTCGACCTATAAAACAGTGTGGAAAGCCCCGGTAGATATCACGGTCGAAATTCGAGTCTCTACCGTTGTCGATGGCGTTCGAACAGTCATCACACATATGTCGAAGAAGACTCGTGGCGAGATTGCTCGTTGGCTATTGCAATCTCGTTCGATACCTAAGACTCCAGAAGATCTCTATGCAATCGTTTCAGAGAAATATCCATGTGCCTTGACCCCGTCCGACGGAGTCGATCCATGGGTCTTAGAAGTTATCGCTGTTTAGCTGTTTCGACCGGGCACTGCTTGCAGACTGCTTTCCAGATTTCATCTGCTTCAAGCCCAGCCTTCAATGCTTCATTGACTGTCTTGCTGCCGAGTTCGCTGATGGCAATATCCTGCGAAAAGGATGGCGCCCACTCTTCTCCAAATGAGAGCACGAGGCGTTCTTTGAGATCTGATATTCGCATTGATTAGAAGAGAGTATCGGTAGCGAGCTGGGCTGCTTGTTCGCGAGATTGTTCGATGGTTAATGGTTGAAGAACTTGGCCCAGTAACCAGCGCATAGCAATGCCTGTGCCGGGCTGTGATTTGGTAGCGCCGTAAATAATCTGAGCAATGGTGATGTAGTGCTCTGAAGCGGTATTGGTCATCGCCGCAACCAAAATATCTGCATCATAGATTCGCATTGCTGCAAGTGCTGGATCTGATGAGATTGAGATTGAAAGTGATTCAAGGGCATCTGCAGGAGTACCTGCAGTGGTGGCAAGTTCTGCAAGACGTTGAACTTCTGATGCAACGAGCGCCGACAGTACGGCATCTTTGTCGCGGAAATGGTTATATAAGGTTGCACGCGAAACTTCAGAAGTGTCAGCAATCTCGATCATTGATAGTCCAGAGATACCTTTGCGAGAAATGAGATTTTTGGTTCCGGCGAGGATTGCTTCTTCTGTGCGACGGTGCGCGTTGGCTTGAAGCGAATATTTAGGCTGCATCGACAACGACGAGCTTTGCACTTTCAGCTGCTGTGATCTCAGTAGTGACATCACGCATCAATGAACCGAGCGTCATTCCCAGAGCTTCGCAGATTGAGTTAAGGAGCTCAGATGAAGCTTCCTTCTGTCCGCGCTCGACCTCTGAGAGATAACCAAGGGAGACACGAGCATCGCGAGCAACATCACGAAGGGTGCGAGATTGCTCGGTGCGGGCGCGACGAAGCGCTTGGCCTACAGATTCACGTAGCAAAGTCATCTCACCCCTCCTGCTCTCGATTATGTCGTGCGATAGCTAAGGATACGGGCAAAGGTGCCAATCGCGCTGGATATAGCACCGGTACGGATTGCCTCACGCCCGCTATCGAGCTGCAATTGAATAGTTTGATTGATAGGCCCGCGGATAGCGACCCAGACCGTGCCTTCTGGAATTCCCTGGTGGTCACCGGGACCTGCGATGCCCGTTGTTGCAATCCCCCAAGTGGCGCCGAACTTTTCACGAGCAGCATCTGCCATCGCGTTGGCGACCTCTTCGCTGACGACTGAAAACTCTTCAATCAGTGATGCATCGATGCCGAGAAAATTAATTTTGACATCATTGGTGTAAGCGATGATTCCACCGAGAAAAACTTTTGATGCGCCAGGTGTGTAGGTAAGCGCCTGTCCTAATCCGCCCGCAGTAAGAGATTCAGCAACTGCAACTGTTTCGCCACGATCTTCAAGATAAGCGACTACTGTATTTGCATGAGCGCGAAGTGGCATGGAGGAAATCTACTCTCATGCCTAGTGCTAGTACTAGTTTTCGAGAATCTCTTTTGCTAACAATTCTGCATCTTTTGCAGAGCGCGCAACGAGTGCGGCCTGTGCAGCCTTCTGACATGTCGGAAGGTCAACGCTTGCAAGGAATCCACGAACTTCAGCGAGTGCACTCGGCGCCATCGAGAGAGAAGAGACTCCTAGTCCAATCAAAACTGCTGCGAGGTATGCATTAGCCGCAGCTTCACCGCAGACTCCCACTGGCTTGTTCACTGACGCTGCCGCTTGCGATGCAATCGAAATCGCACGGAGCACAGCGGGATGCCACGCAGTTGTCATATCTGATAGTCGTGAATCCATGCGATCAGATGCCATGACATATTGTGTTAAATCATTGGTACCAAATGATCCGAATTCGACTTCAGCCAGGACGCGATCGGCATGCAGCGCTGCAGCTGGAGTCTCAATCATGACACCAGGTACTTGCAGGCCCAGCGCCTTAACGCGGTCAGCAAAATCTTTTGCTTCATCTGGAGTGTTGATCATTGGGGCCATGACCCACAGCTTCACATCTTTACCGTGAGCTGCCTGTGCAAGTGCTTCCAACTGCCGGTTGAGAACATCATTGCTCGTACGTGTGAGGCGCCATCCGCGCACTCCGAGCGCTGGATTTTCTTCATGAATAGCGTTGATATAGGGAACTGGCTTATCGCTACCGGCATCAAGTGTGCGTATGACCACTTTCTTGCCAGCCATGACTTCAAAGACATCGGAGTACATCTTTACTTGCTCTTCAACAGATGGTTCAACTTGAGAGTCAAGGAATAACAACTCTGTCCGGAAAAGACCGATGCCTTCAGCGCCGACTTTGACCGCCGCACGAACATCGTCGACAGTGCCAGCATTTCCCAGCAACTGCACTGGAGTTCCATCAGATAAACGACCAGGACCTGTCACGGATTCTGCGCGTGCTTTGAACTTGGCCTCTTTCTCTGAGCGCGTGGCGATTTCATCGGCAGCGGCACCAACAATGACATCTCCCCCGCGACCATCCACAAGAACTGTTGTGCCATCTGCAAGATCCATCACGCCTGCACAACCGACGATTGCAGGAATGCCGAGGCCGCGAGCAACGATTGCTGTGTGGCTAGTTGCCCCGCCGTGTGAGCAGACAAGCGCCAGTGCAAACTTCAAATTGAGCGCTGCGGTATCAGCTGGTGTGAGATCTTCTGCGACAACGATGGTTGGAGCGGTAAGAGTGAGGCCAGTGCTTTCGATTCCTGCGAGTTTGTTAATCAGACGTGTTTGAATCTCATCGATATCACTGACGCGTTCTGCAAAATAACCACCAAGAGCAAGGAGCTGCTCCTTAAAGCCACCGAAGGCCGCTTCGACGATGGGGCGCACATCAAATGAAATGCCTTCCGTTATTGCGCTCTCTAGAACTTCAATCACGGAAGGATCGCGAGCCATCATCGCCTGTGCGCCGAGAACTTCCTTGGCAACCTCTAGTTCAATTGTCTCTGCGCTCTGTTCGAGATCTGCTGCGACTGCATCGAGGGCGGCGAGAACTTGATCGATATCCGCAGGAACTGGTGCTGTGACCTTTGCGGTGACGATTCGACGTACTGGGCCGACAACAACTCCAGGTGAGACACCAATTCCTTGATATGTCATCGCGATCTACTCGTCGTGATCTGTTGCAATAATTTCGACGATAGATGCGAGAACCGCATCTGCGCCATCGCCATCGGTAACTGTGACTTCGATTGAATCGCCGTTTTTCACGCCCAGAGCGAGAACTGAAAGTAGTGATGCGGCATTAACTGCCTTATCCCCTGGTCGTCCGATGGTGACAGCAAGTGGCTTTGCGGCAGCTGCTGCCTTGACGAGAATTGCTGCAGGACGTGCATGAAGACCAACTTTGCTTCCAACGGCAACAATCTGACTTGGCATCGTGGCGACTCCTTAGCGATAAGTGATGTGCGTACTCTACTGAAAAAATCTGCAAAAAAGAACAGTGGCCCCGAGTTGCCTCGGAGCCACTGCGCTGTACTGCTGGAACTAATTAAGCGTTGGCCTTTGCGCCAATGCCCTTTGCAATAACAACCGCAGCAGCTGTAACAACTGTTCCGATCACGATTGCAAGGATGTATGTGCCAACTCCACCAACGAGTGGAAGAACGGCAATTCCACCATGTGGCGCGCGGAGTGTGTTTCCGAATGCCTCGACGAGTCCACCTGTGACAGCAGAGCCGACCATGATCGAAGGAATAACGCGTGCTGGGTCAGCAGCTGCGAATGGAATTGCGCCTTCAGTAATGAATGTTGCACCAAGAACCCAAGCAGCCTTTCCATTTTCGTGCTCAGCCTCTGTGAAGAGGTTCTTGCGAACAACTGTTGCAAGTGCGAGACCGAGTGGAGGTGTCATACCAGCAGCCATAACAGCAGCCATGTGAGTAAGACCAGCACCTGTTGTTGATGTACCGGCAGCTGTAAGGCCTGCAACACCGAATGTGTACGCAACCTTGTTAACCGGTCCACCCATATCGAATGCCATCATCAAACCGATGACGATACCGAGGAGAACAGCTGAACCGTCGCCTAGGCCATCAAGCCATGACGTTGCACCTTCGTTAAGCGGTGTCACAACGTTCTTGACCACGAGGTACATCACTGAGAGTGTGACGATTACTGAGATCAGTGGGTTGATAACAATCGGCATGATTGAACGGATTGCAGCTGGAACGTTCCATGTTGAAATCCAATTAGCGATGTAACCAGCTACAAGACCACCGACCATTGCGCCGAGGAAGCCTGAACCGATTGAACCTGCAACAGCACCAGCAGCAAAGCCAGGAACAATACCTGGGCGGTCTGCGATTGCGTATGCAATGTAACCTGCAAGAGCTGGGAGTAAGAACTGCCATGGGCCCATTGCAAGACCGAAGAGGAATGCGCCGATACGAACGCGTGGATCAAGTGCAGCGCCATCGGCATTTGTGCCATCGAGTGCATTCTGAACACCAAGGCTGGTAAAGCCGGCTGGGTCTCCAGAAATCATAAAGCTGAGAGCGATGAGAATACCGCCCGCTGTAACGAACGGAATCATGTAGCTGACGCCGGTCATTAAGTAACGACGAATGTTAGAACCAGAACTCACGGAAGTTCCTTTCTTTCATAACCACCACAACCATTGTGATGAGGGTCTTACTTATTCAGTTTTTCGTGCTTTACATCATTCTCGCCGCGCTCAATCTTGCAAGCTACTGAGCTCGTAGAGAATTCTCTAGTTATCCGTTCGCTAGCGCCTCGGCCTGCTCAACAAGATCTGCAGCATTTTTGATTGCAGCCTTTGGAGTTGATTTCACAATCTTGCATCCATCGAATCGATCTTCATCGCGGATTCGAACGTCGTTAGCAAAGATGATCGCGTCGGCGGAAGCGATGACATCTGCAGGAGTTGGCTTATATCCACCAGCACCTTGCGTCTCGATGACCATCTCATGGCCTTTTGCCTTGCCAGCACGATCAAGAGCTTCCGCTGCCATAAATGTATGAGCGATTCCTGTTGCACAAGAAGTGACGACTACGAACTTCATTATCTATCTCCTGAGTTAAGTAATTGAACGAGCGCTGACTTTGAATCTGCAGTACGTAGACCAGCCGTGAAATCTGGATCCATCATGCGACGAGCTAGTCCTGAGAGAATCTCTATGTGCTGATCTCCAGCCTCATTTGGAACGAGAATCATGAAGACAACTTGTGCAGGATCTTCTTCGGGATCGAATACAACTCCAGCAGTGCGAGCTACAACGACAGCCGCATCCGAGACACCGCCACTACGTGCGTGGGGAATTGCAATTCCATCAATCTGAGGAGTGCCCATCTCATCACGCGCAATCACATCTGCAGCGATCTGGTCTGCATTGGTACCACGACCTGCAGCAACAGCTACGGCTGCCATCTGCTTGATTGCATCGACCTTATCCGTTGCAACCAGATCCAGGATGATGAGATATTCACTAAAGACTGACATTTTTAATCCTCCACTAATACGCGCGCTCGATCGAAATCATCGCGAGTGCGCACTTTGACAGCTTCAGCTTGTGCTGAAGAAGGTATAGATGTTCCCGGCAGAGGAACAGATGCTGCCGACCATGCGATGGCAGCTTCGAGAGCTGCAACATTGCATCCAGCTGCGATAAAGATTCCAAGCAATATATCTCCAGCACCGACTGGAGTGCCTGAAACTTTTTCGATTGGTTCGCAATGAGTTGCGCCATCTTCCGTGATGAGAATTGCGCCATCAGCGCCCATGCTGCATAAGATTGTCGCAACTCCCCCAGTGATGACCTCATGAGCTGCATCAATTACATCAGAAATGGTCTTCAGTGGTCGTCCTACGAGCTCAGAGAGTTCGTGGTGGTTTGGTTTCACAAGATCAACTGCTCCTGCTTTCACTGCAGAGGCGAATTCTTCCCCCGATGTATCAACAGCAACTTTGGCGCCGCGCGCCTTTGCAAATGTTGCAAGTTCAGCATAAGCATCTGGTGACAATCCAGGATTAAGGCGGCCTGCAAAGACAACCCAATTTCCTTCCAGTTGATGTTGTGACAGTGAATTCTTAATCAGCTCTAATTCAGAGTTTCCAAGAGTCGGTCCTGGTTCATTAATCTTTGTCACAGTTCCATCGCTCTCAACAATTGTCATATTGCTGCGGATGGAATCTCCGAAAGAAATGACTGTGTGGGCGATCTTCGCCTTATCTAATTCGCCACTCATCCATGATTCACCGAGCCTGCCGCCGATGAAGAGCGCATGCGTATCGGCTCCGTATGCTCGAGCTGCGCGAGATACGTTGATGCCCTTGCCACCAGGATGGAGAGTGATAGCTGCCGCGCGGTTTATCTCGCCAACCTCGAGGGATGAGAGGGCTATCGTGCGGTCAATACTTGGATTGAGCGTCACGGTTAAGACCGACATCCCCAAGAGTCCCTCACTTCTACCTATCCACGCTGAATAGGTAGTAAAAGTAAACCGCTTGGGATGACCCTTTGTCCGATTATTCGGGTAACAAAAGTGAATCTTTTTCAGTAAATTTCTGAGAATGTGAGCGTAACTACTGAGTAACTTTGCGACCTTGACGCCATTTCACGATGTAATCGATACCGCTCCATATTGTCAGCACAACAGCAACTGCCATCAGTGCATCGCGCAGTGGGTGAATCACAGCTGGAAGCGGCAGGATGTAGAAGCTCACTCCGAAATTTTGAGTCAGAGTCTTGAGCTTTCCGCCTTTGCTCGCGGGAATGACTCCATCTCGGATAACAAGCAATCTAAAGATGGTGATTCCAATTTCGCGGACAAGGATGACAATCACAATCCACCAAGGGAAGCGATCAAGAATCGCAAGCGAAATCATGGCAGAACCAATGAGTGCTTTATCTGCCACAGGATCGAGAAAGGCACCTAGCGGAGTGGTGCGTCCCGACTTGCGCGCCCAATGCCCATCGAGAATATCGGTCATTCCTAGCGTGAAGTAAATCAACCACGCGATAGCCTGCCACGCTGCGCTAGGGCTATGAAAGAGAGCCCACACGCCGGTCGGAATGAGTGCAATTCGAAGGACTGTAAGCCAGTTGGGAGTAATGACCAATGACATCTACACGGGCCTCGCAACGAGATCAGCACCCATTGAATAGATAACTACAGCGTCAACGTACTCTCCAACTTTAAAATCAGTGCCAATAAAAGATGTCGTTCCATCTACTTCTGGGCCTTGATGAGCGGCACGACCTTCTTGAAGCTCTGCATCTTCAATAAGTACGCGAACACTCTCACCGATACGAGCCTGGGCACGCATTGAAACCATTTCATCTGCAAGTCGCGATAACGACTCAAGACGTTCTTTAATAACATCCTCATCGACTTTATCTGCAAGATCGAGCGCTTCTGTATTGTCTTCATCTGAGTAGCCAAATACACCTATCGCATCCAGCTTTGCAGATGCTACAAACTGTGCGAGATCGTCGAAATCTTCTTGGGTCTCCCCTGGGAAGCCAACAATGAAGTTAGAGCGGATGCCTGCTTCAGGTGAGAGCGCCCGAATCTGATTAATAAGATGGAGGAACTTCTCTGAATCACCAAAGCGACGCATGCGGCGAAGAACCGATGGGCTGGTGTGTTGAAAAGAAAGGTCAAAGTACGGGGCAACCTTTTCAGTCTCAATCATGGCTTGCAGGAGAGATGGCCTGACTTCTGCAGGCTGAAGATAGGAAAGGCGTACACGCTCAACACCAGGAATCTCTGCGAACTGGTGGAGGATCTTCTCCATCAATTTAAGATCGCCGAGATCTTTTCCATAAGAGGTCGTGTTTTCGCTGACGAGAAATAGTTCGTTGACCCCATTCTGGGCAAGCCACGCTGCCTCTTCGAGAATCTCCTGCGGTGGTCGGGAGATAAACGAGCCACGGAAGTATGGGATAGCGCAGAATGCACAACGTCGATCGCAACCTGAAGCAATCTTCAGGGGCGCCCAGGGAGCGCTTCCGAGTCGTTTACGGAAAAGTGATCCACCGGCACCGACACGTGAGGTGTGCTCGGCATCGCGAACTTCGCGACGAGCCTCTGCACGAGCAACGGGAGTAATAGGTAGGAGCGCACGACGATCCTGCGGCGTATGTGACTGATGTGAATTACCAGAGAGAATCGAATTGAGTTTTGCGGAGATATCTTGGTAATCGTCAAAACCTAAAATCGCATCAGCCTCGGGGAGCGCTTCTGCAAGTTCTCTTCCATAACGCTCTGCCATACATCCGACAGCAACGACCGCCTTGGTCGTGCCATGACCTTTAAGCGAATTTGCCTCCAAAAGAGCATCAACAGAGTCTTTCTTCGCTGATTCGATAAAGCCACAGGTATTCACAACCGCGACTTCCGCATCGTCGGCGTTATCTACGAGGGTCCAGCCTTCTGCGGCAAGACGTCCAGCAAGTTCTTCAGAGTCGACTTCGTTGCGGGCGCAGCCCATAGTGACAATTGCAACGGTCCGAGACATAGGGGTGATACTACAGGTTTAGCGGAATGTGCGACGCACTTCTTCATTCTGACCGCCGAGAGGCGCGAGGAGTTCGCCATTAACAGTCACATCAAGACCTGCAGGATTGCTGAAGTAAATACTGATTGAGGTTGTTGCTTGGAAAGTCTTGCTTTCACCTTGGAAGATAGATCCCTTTGCAACATGCTGACCATCGACGACGATATCAATTAAAGAATTTCCACGAGCTGCAGTGATTGACATCTGCACTCCCCCACCGACTGGAGATGCAGTTGGTGAAGCTGTCTCGGTAACCACTGCAGATGCGGTTGGCTCTGGAGATTGCGTCGCACTGACCACTGACGATATTGGGGTTTCGCTATTGACATTGGTGATGACAATTTGCGCAACAGCGAGTACAAGAATAATGGCGATAGAGAAAGCAGCGGGAACTTTCCAAGAGATACTTTTCTTCTCGTGAGGAACTCGAGTTACGCTATTTTCAGCGAGCATCTCGTTAATGCTACGGCTCTCAGCTGAATGTTCTTCGTTGTAAAGATCGATGAGTTGATTGGCATCGAGACCAATCTTCGGCGCAATGTTACGAAGGTGTCCGCGAGCATAAATATCACCCCCGCAATGCGAGAAATTATTCTTCTCCATCTCTGAAAGTAATCCGGCGCGAATACTTGTCAACGAGGCAAGGTCATCAAGCGAAAGGTGTGAGGAGGCGCGCGCAGTAGAAAGCACCTCGCCTAGATTCATTTTTCTCCCGCCTTGTAAAAAGTTAGGTGAATTTTACCTACCTTCATCAGATAACTACTAGCCCAGTGGTCTAGAAGGAGCGAAATCACCCCTAACCCACCCCATCATTAGTAGTCGCGGAGCGTGGCGAGAACCGAGTCGAGCTCTTCGTTTGTCACAAGAACGACTCGAGCCTTGGAACCTTCTGAAGGCCCAACGATTCCTCGAGACTCCATGAGATCCATCAAGCGGCCTGCCTTAGCAAAACCAACTCTTAACTTACGTTGCAACATCGATGTCGATCCGAATTGAGTTCCAACAACAAGTTCAACTGCTTGGCACAGTAGCTCGAGATCATCGCCGATCTCTTTATCAATCATCTTTGAAGATTGTGGAGCAGCCGTGACATCTTCGCGGTAGCGAGGTTTGAGTTGCTTCTTCACATGATTTGTCACTGCTTCAATTTCGCGTTCGGATACATATGCACCTTGGATACGAATTGCGCGACTTGCACCCATAGGGATGAAGAGTCCATCGCCTTGGCCAATAAGTTTTTCGGCACCTGGTGAATCCAAGATGACGCGGCTATCTGCAAGTGATGACGTTGCAAATGAAAGTCGGGAAGGTACGTTTGCCTTAATCAAACCTGTCACAACATCGACAGATGGTCGCTGTGTTGCAAGGACTAAGTGGATTCCAGCTGAACGTGCGAGCTGTGTAATGCGAACAACTGACTCTTCTACTTCGCGCGCTGCCACCATCATCAAATCTGCAAGTTCGTCGATTACAACAAGAAGATATGGGTATGGTTCGAGAACACGATCTGACCCTGGGGGCGCAACCACTTTTCCGGCACGGACCGCTTTATTGAAATCATCGATGTGGCGGAATCCGAAGTTCGCAAGATCTTCGTAGCGAAGATCCATCTCACGCACCACCCAAGTCAAGGCATCTGCTGCCTTCTTTGGGTTGGTGATGATTGGTGTAATTAAATGTGGAATGCCTTCATAGGCGGTGAGCTCAACGCGTTTAGGGTCAATGAGAATGAGTCGAACTTCATCAGGAGTGGCGCGCATCATGATGGAGGTGATCATTGAGTTAATCATCGAAGACTTACCGGCGCCCGTTGCACCTGCAACGAGTAAGTGAGGCATCTTTGCCAGATTCGCACA
>NZ_JBJTMK010000169.1:0-14346 GCF_046070465.1 Candidatus Planktophila sp.
AATCATCATTGCGGAACGAGTTCTGAAAGCGCTCAAATTGATTTACTGAGCGCGATGTTCCTTTCTCAAATTTATTCTTAAATCGAGCTATCCAGAGAACATAGCCCAGCGCGCCAATAACGCCTGCCAGTGGCACCAACCACCAAATGAGGGCGGTAAAGGCAGATGAAGCAGCCAGTGGCGCCGAGAGAATAACCTGCATAGAAATAGAGTAGTGCCCTCGGGAAGAAAGTGCCGATTATCGGTGTTCTACTATTCACGTATACGAGATCGCTCATATGAGATGTGGGGTTGAAACCATGGCTTTTGGATTTACACCAGATGACGGTGATGATGCCGAGCGCACCAATCGCGAAAACCTCGAAGCCATGATGAAGCAGATGCAAGAGCAGATTCAGCAGCAATTTGAGCAACTTGGAATTAACCCAGGCGCTGGAATTCCACTTGCCGGCCTGAGTAATTTATTGGGAGCGGGAGCTACAGAAGCACTTCCACTAGCGCCGGTTCGAGATACCGGAAAGAAATTCGTTACAGCACAAGGGTCACAACCTCTTGGCACCAATGATGTTACTGCAGTAAATAACGCCTGTGAGATTGCAGATATCTGGCTGAATGAGGCAACAGATTTTCCTGCGGCCTCATCATCTGCACCACGTGCAATAAGTCGCCTCGATTGGATTGATGAAACTCTTCCTGGTTGGCAGGCAAACATGGAACCACTCGCAAGTGGTCTCAGCGCTGCAATCTCGCGCCTGCTTGATGAAGCGATGAACTCTGCTGGAAGTGAATATGAAGAGCAGATGGGTACTGCGCCGATTGGTGCGATTGCAGGGCTACTTCGTTCTTTCATCGGCACGATGATTGCCACCCAGTTAGGACAAGCAATCGGTGGTATCGCAACAACTGCTACCGGCGCCCATGACGCTGCTCTTCCTGTACTTGAGCCTGCACGCCCGCTATTGATCCCTGAAAATATCGAGGCATGGGGCGCAGATACTGAGCTACCTAAGACTGAGATTTATCTCTTCCATGCCCTTCGTGAAGGCGCTATTGCACGCCTCTTTGAGCACAATCCATGGATTGTTTCTTACATTCGTAGTGCAATCGTTGAATACGGTGCAGGAATCCGCATTGATCTCGAAGCGATTCAGCGCCAGGCAGAAGAAGCAATGCAGGGAATGGGCGAGGAATCTTTCACTATCTCACTTGATTCTGGAATCTTTACACCAGAAGAGACTGCAACACAGCGACAAGCACTATCAAAGTTAGAGACAGTTCTCGCTCTTGTTGATGGCTGGGCAGATGATGTTGCAACTCTTGCAGCAGGCGATCGCATTCCTTCTATCACTGCACTTCGCGAACTACATCGACGCAAGCGTGCAACAAGTGCACCATCACAGCAGCTCTTTAAAACAATGTTGGGACTTGAAGTCTCTCCAAAACTTGCACGTGAAGCGAGCGCTTTCTGGAACCGTGTGCGCGAACTTAAAGGAACATCTGCTCGTGATCACATCTGGAGTGGAATTCTTCCTAGCGCCACCGAACTTCTCGCGCCCGATCTCTTCCTAGCCTCTACTGAAATCCCCGACGACCTCTCAGGGTTAACTGACTGAGAGGTTTTATCCCTACTTTTGCCAATTCAACAATTCATGAAAGCAAAGGCTCTGTGGCAAAGCCATAGGGCTTTGCGTAAGAATTGTTGAATTCACTATAGGGATAAAAAAGCGAAGTCCCCGGGGCCACATCCAATATCTGCCTTCCCCTTGCAGATATCGAACGGTTATCCGAGGACTTCGTAGACGCAAAGTACGCAGAAATTGTCGAGTGTGCAAATAGCGAAAGTAAATTTCGTAGTTAGAATTCCTCAATGACAGGTCGAGAGATTGAGGAAGATTTTGCACCTACTCTCCCTGGAATTTCAGAGGGCGAGATTCTCGTAATCCGCTCTCCACGTCGCAAGAAATCCGCCTCGGCCTATCGCCAAGGCGGTCGCATCGTCATCTCGCTCCCAGCGAGGATGAGTAAAGCTGAAGAAGCTCAAGTTGTCCCCGAGCTCATCGCCATCATCCGCGGACGAGAAGAGGCTAAGACGCCAACCGAGAGCGCCCTGGCCTCCCGGATTGACGAACTTCTGACCGAGCTCGCCCCCGAGATCACCGCACGCCCTGCCAGCGTCTCATGGCGCCCTATGCGCGAGCGCTGGGGCTCATGCACCAGCGTCGACCGTACTATCCGTATCTCAGACCGCCTCAAGCTTGCTCCCGCCTATGCGCTGGACTATGTCCTCTTCCACGAGGCGATCCACCTCCAATGGAGCGACCACGGCAGTGAGTTCACCGATATCTTGGCCAGGTTTGAGGATTCTGAGCTCGCCAGCGCCTACCTGGATGGCTGGGAGGCGGCCGAAAGGGCAATGCTCGACCCCGTCGAGCTTAAAAAGCTCGGCACGAAGGGCTAATCGAGCTGAAAAACCTCAAAAATAGGACTGGATTTTCCCGCTCACTTACGCGTATTTGAGCGTAGGGCGGAGTATGGTTTCAACCAATACGCGTAGCCACACAATCAGTGGAGACGCCGATTGGAGGCAATCATGACAGAGACATACAAGGGTGACGCTTACTGCGTTAAGTGCAAGGAGAAGCGTGACTTCGAGGGAACTGTAAAGGTCTCTGACTCAGGTCGTCGCATGGCCCAGGGCATCTGCCCAGTCTGCGGTACCAAGGTCAACCGTATCCTCGGTAAGGCACAGTAATCACTTTCCTCATTCAACGCTTTGGCGTCTGAATGGAATTAATTGCACGACGTTTGGCGCTGTAAGCACCCAACGACAAGAACGTAAGAAAACCTCTCGCATTCGTGCGGGAGGTTTTCTTTTTCTCCACACTCAGTGAAGAAGTGAGTGCTCATTCCACAGGAATCGCACCGCGCGCGCTATCACAAGCGCGCTCACGCTCATCATCGCGCATGACCTCACTCACATCACAAGACACTCGCTTTACCCTCATCCGTGGATGCTCTCTGATGCGCAATCGCCGAACAGGTACCGGGTATTTTCTTGGAACGGTACGGCGTGTTGTCGCCGTCACATCTGCACATCATCGGACTGCACTTCAAGAGTTCGCACTGGGAATCGACCCCACTTCTCACCTCTCGCCCGAAGTTGCAGCTGAGCTTGCCCTCTTCACTCAAGAGCTCGATGCTCGCGGATTTCTCAATCGCCACCAGAACGTTTCCATTTCACCGCAGAGATTCTTCGATCACATCAACGAACATGACATCGCAGCACGCCATCTTGCAGATCGCGCCGAACCTGAGTTCGCGCAATCCGAATGGGTCGATGGTGCTAGCGATCGAGGTAGCTCAACTGTGATTGCGCGTTCGCTCTACCCCATTGTCTTATCTGGACGATCTCGAGTCATCACATTGCTGTATTCGATTCTGCTCGCAAGTGGAGTCAGCCGTGTTCGCTTTGCGGATAGACATCACCGGCCCACGGTTGAAAGTACCGATGTTGGCTTTGGCGTAATCGAACACTCAACTCTGGGATCAAACTATTACGACGTTGCAGAAAGTATGCGACGTGCCCTATCCCTCTTTCCCATTGAGCCATCGGCTCGACATGATTTCGATACCTCTCGGCCTGCTTTAATTGTTCACTACGGAGATTGCGAACCTGAAGATTTAGTTCTGTGGTCCAATCAACGCATGCCTCACTTCGTTATCCATCAACCAATTGGAGACGAGGTAGTTGCAGGACCTCTGGTGATTCCCGGTGAGACTCCCTGTGTTCGCTGCTTATCGTTATATGAAATCGACAACTTTGGTTATACGCGTCTTGAGAGAATTTCTCTTAACTCAGTCAACGAACTTCCTACCGCAACAGCTCACTACGTTGCAGCTATAGCAGCAGCTCAGATACTTCACTTTATCGATCGCATGCGCGACCCTGAGAATTTTCAGTCGAGCCGTAATACTGGAATTGGCGAAGTTGCCTACATTAACTTTCAGCAACTCACAGAGCCGCAGGTGGTGGCGATTGCTCGCCATCCACTCTGCGGATGTGATCGTTAAATATTCAAGCAGCAATCACCTGACGGGGTGGGCGACCTGGACGGCGCTTACGTGCAATGACAACGCCATCTTCAAGTAACTCCCCGCCCCAGACGCCACATGGTTCGCCGCGATTGAGCGCCCCTTCTAGACAAGCGCTCTTCACCGGACAAGCCCCACATAGAGACTTGGCGACTGCAATCTCACAATCAGAGTCAGCGAAGAAGGTCTCGGGGTCAGCGTTATGGCATGGCAAGGTAAAGGCCTTGGCGTTATCGGATGTAAATGCCACATCGTCTAAGCCCATGTATTGCTCTGCCCAACCTGCTACCTGTAGTTCGCTGTAGAGAACGGTCATCGTCTCCACCTGCCTTTCTTCTCCTGTTGTTCTTTCTCTATCTCGGTTTTTGTGAATTGTGTGCGGGAAATATCTAGTTTTTTGTAAAAAAAATGGCCCCGATAAATCCTGTGTGGATTTACGAGGCCTGAGTGGCGATTATCGGTTAGCCGATAGTTGCTCCTGTGGCCTCATCCACTGCATAAAAGTTGGCGTAAAACGCTGACTTTGTTGCTGTGGGCCAATTGCGCTTGTGATCGCGTGTATTGGTTGAGGTTGTGTGAGCATGTGAAAGTGCAGCTGTGTTTGCAACAACAGCTGTAAGAACGAGGGACTGTGTCATTCGCTCTTCCTTTCACTTAACTGATGAGACCTACGAAAATACGTAAGAGCGGTAAGGATAGAGGATTGGTCTTGTTACTTGCAAGGAATTTATTTGCGGGTGAGTGACCAGTTAAATGAGCGTGGATTCAGCTAAGAAACGTGATGGTGTAGCGCGATAGGTGATGTGAAGGTCCGCCTTTGCACGTGTCATGCCCACGTAGAACAAACGGCGCTCCTCTGCGATGACTGCATCTGTCAGGGTGGTGCCCGCATTCATCAGAGGCAAAATACCCTCTGATGCACCGATGAGAAAGACGCGTTCCCACTCAAGACCCTTGGCAGCGTGCAGCGTTGCCAGCGTGACTACAGGCATTGTTGGTGGATTGTTCTGTTGTACCCGATCTTCAACTTCACGCAGATAGCCACGAAGAACCTTCGGAGCAAAACCTGGATCCTCATGGAGCTCGCGACCAAGGTGCAGCAGCGCTGCAATGCCGTCGATGGATTCTCCAGTCAAAAATGGCTGTGCAATCGCACGTAATTCATCTATCCAGTCACTGCCTTCAGCGGGGATTACCGAGGCCTGACGTACTTGCTTCAAGAATTCACGGACATCGGTGCGATCGAAGAAGCGCTCTGTGTTGCGAACTTGATATGGAATGCCGGCTTTATTCATCGCACGCTCGACCGCAGAGAGTTGAGCATTAGTGCGAGCAAGTACGGCAATCTCTTGCGGTTGAATTCCTTGGCTAAGAAGAGTTGTGATTTCACCGAGGATGCCAGCAATCTCTGATTGTTCATCTTTAAAGCCCTGAACAGAAGGTTTGCTGCCATGGCTATTAATCGCCACAAGTTCTTGACCCATCGTGCCAGCTCGCAGGATTGAGTTTGCGGCAAATGTGATTTCAGGAGTAGATCGGTATCCGGTGCTGAGACGGATTACCTGCGCATCTGGAAAGCGTTGTGTAAATGTATTGAGAAAAACTGGCGTTGCACCGGCAAAGGAGTAAATAGTCTGAGCAGGATCTCCCACAACACAAATGTCATTACGAGTTCCAAGCCATGCATTAATCAATCGTTGTTGTACAGGCGAAATATCTTGATATTCATCAACTGTGAAATATCGGTATTGATCTTGAACCCGTTCTCGGACATCGCGCTCTTCCTCCAGCATTGCAGCCGTTAAGAGAAGGACATCCTCAAAGTCGATTGCGAGCTCTTGCTTCTTGATGGATTCATAAGCCGTGTAGAGCTGAACCAGCTGCTCTGCATTGACACGAGGCTTGATAAGCCGCTGAGAGATTTCATCAATAAAGTCTTCCGGTGCAACTTGTGAAACTTTCGCCCACTCAATTTCAGACGCAATATCGCGCATAAGTTCACGATTGTGCGTTGAAATTTCAGTAGTCAGATCTGCGCGACGAATCGCCTCAGTGATAAAACTGCCCTTTGATGTAATTAAGTCAGGCGTGCGACCACCAAAGACGGTAGGCCAGAAGAAAAGCAGCTGTTTGAGCGCTGCAGAGTGCACAGTGCGGGCAGCAACGGTGGGAACGCCAAGTGTGCGAAGTCGTGCGCGCATTTCTCCTGCAGCACGAGCGGTAAATGTGAGCGCCAATACCTTCTGCGGATCGATAGTTCCGATAGCTGCAGCATAAGCAATCCGGTGTGTAATAGCACGAGTCTTTCCGGTGCCGGCACCTGCAATGACGCAGACGGGACCACGAGTTGCAAGGGCTACCGAGCGCTGATCATCATCGAGTGCCGCCAAAATTTCTTGTGCAGCTAACGCCATGTCTCAGCCGCCAACTTTGTTGCATCGAGTGAAGTCTCTCCCAGCCAACTCTCAATCATGCGGCGAGCAACACTGACAATCGGTGGAAGCAAGAGCGAACCATTTTCAGCAGCGGTCTTCAGCTCTTCACGAGAGAACCACTTCACCTCGGTAATTTCTTCACCATCAGGGCGCGCTTCGTGTGGCGCATCAGTGACTGCAGAGAATGCAATCATCACACTGGCTGGAAAAGGCCACGGTTGCGAACCGAGATAGGAAATTTCAGATAATCGAACACCGGCCTCTTCAAAGACTTCGCGAGCAACGCATTGTTCAAAGGTTTCACCCGGTTCAAGAAAACCTGCGAAGGTAGAGAAGCGACCATCTGGCCAGACTGGTTGATGGCCGAGCAAGATTCGATCTTCGCGATCGCGCACAAGAACGATGACGGCAGGATCAGTGCGAGGATGGTGTTGGCTCTGATCGACATCGCAGATACGAGCTGCACCTGCGAGATCAACTCGAGTAGGTGCACCGCAACGTGGGCAATGCGGATGTGCATCATGCCAATTGGAAAGTGCAATTGCGTGCATGACAACTTCAAGATGCAGTGGTGATAAACCGCCGGCTAATTCGCGGAGCGTTAAATAATCTTGCACTTCACTATCGACCTTGCCCGATGCCCAAGCAAAGTAGGCGGTCTCGGTTGTGCGATCAATTCCAAGAAAATATCGCTCTCCCCCCTTAGCGTCTTCGGGAGAAATGAAGGTGGGACCTTCGGATGTGCTGCGAATTCGACCCTTACAGACCTCGATGATTGCGGCAGATGGCCAGAGTTGAGCCAGGCGTTCCGGTTGTGAGCGCAGCTCGCCGGCACGGTCCATGAAGGAAGGCTTTTGTGGAATCGCGCTCATAGGTGGAGGTTACTAGCCTTAGCCCATGCGCCTCACCTCGTGGAATTTCCTGCATGGCCAGGCTCTCGATCCCGCAACGGTCGATGGCGTGACTCCACTTGAGGCGAGCCTCAATGAGATTGCTACAGATGTATTAGCCCTTCAGGAAGTCGATCACCTCCTACCGCGTTCTGGCAGTACTAATCAGTGTGCAGAGATTGCATCGAAAATCGGCGCTCAATGGTGGGGCTTTGCGCCTTCGATTTTGGGAACTCCCGGCGAAAAGTGGCGGCGATTAATAGCAACGGAGCAGAAGGTCATTACCTCTGAAAATGTTGGGCAATCACAATCATCGTATGGAATTGCCCTCATCTCAAATCAACCCGTGAGTCACTGGTTGCGTTTCGAACTAGGCAAGTCACTGATTGGAATGCCACTTGCTATTGCGGGAGAAAATGGGAAATTACGTCTGCTCTATGTCCGAGATGAACCGCGTGTGGCACTTGCCGCAGTTCTTGAGAATGGCTGGACAGTAATCAATACACATCTCTCTTTCGTTCCGCTCTTTAACATCTATCAATTATTGAAGCTTTCACGGTGGGCGAAGAAAGTGGAGAGAGAATTCTCAACGCGTGTTCTACTCGTAGGTGATTTTAATCTTCCATGGGGAATTCCAACCACCGTGACTCGATGGAAGCGAGCGACAACTGCTCTCACCTATCCATCATGGGACCCTAAGATTTCCTTTGATTACATCCTTGCAGATTCTTTAGATATTTCTTCACTGAAGGAGGTCGCGATACCGGTTTTACCGGTCAGCGATCATCGCCCGATTTCGGTAGCTATTAATTAACGTAAAAGAGCAGTGAGTTGATCTAGGCTCAAGAGGTTTGCCCGGCGGTCTGTGACTCCTGTTGGAACGTAATGAAAAGCGGCGCTGATGTGATTGATATCTGTGTCAGATAACTTCGCCCAAGCAAGACGATAGAGGGCCAACTGAATCGCTGAATCTTCATCGAGAACCTTGGATCCCGTCTTCCAGTCCACGACCTCAAAGCCTTGCTCTGTCTTGTAAATTGCATCGATTCGGCCTCGCACTAGGGTCCCGGCAATCACTGTCTCGAAGGGAACCTCAACATCGAATGCCGTGCGAGAAGCCCAATCAGATGCGAGCCACTTCTCTTTCAACTCTTCTAAGGTGCAGTCTTCTTCAATCGGCTGCAAAAGATCAAAGTCTTCATCATCAAATATTGAATTTCCTCGAAGATGCTTTTCAATCCATAAGTGGAAAGCGGTGCCGCGAGATGAATATTCATCTCGCGCTCGTGGCATAGGACGTCGAACATTGCGTGCGAACTCCTCTGGGTCTTTTTTCATAGCAATGATTGACGAAGGAGACATTCGCATAGGGCGCGGAATTTCGAGAGCAGATTTACGATACTCGATGCTCTCCTGAATAATCGCCTGGGCATCCCTCAACCATGATTGCACAATCTCATCAGAGCTATCCAGCTCAAGATTTATTGGCTTGGCGAGGCGAACTTTCTCAATCGCAGCGTTAAAGCTGGCACGACGTGAGCCCAATGGATCGCGAGGCCACTGAGCTGTAATTTCACAATCTTCCTGCGGATTACGGGCATCAGATGCTGGTGGTTCTAACTCATCGATTACCGTTCCGGAACGGCGAGCGATTTCTTCTACATTGCGATAAAGAACTGATGGTGTCAAGGGCTTTACGCCTTCTCCCCAATAAGAAGTGGATGCAAAGAGATGTGACTTCGCCCGCGTCACCGCTACATAGCCGAGGCGAATTTCCTCGCTGTAGCGATAGAGCGCGCAGTCTTCTTTATATTTCTCTAATACTTTATTTGCATCTGCATTTGTTGAAGTTTGTGAGAGATTGAGTTGCGGCACTACGTGGGCATCGCTGCGAAGGTTAAAAGGGATGAATCGTTCATTAAAGACCCAGTTTTCAGGGCTTTGAGAGCTCTTGGAAGGGAATGTGCCCTCTGCCAATCCAGGGATAGCAACAACATCCCATTCAGCACCTTTGGACATATGGATTGTAAGAATCTGAACAACACTGGAATCAACATCAGGCGCACCTGCCTTGAGGCCACCTTCTTCGCTGCTGGCGACATCGAGCCATTGAATAAAACTATTGAGAGTTCCCCCAGAGCGAGCAAATTTACTTGCCTCATCTAAGAAACGATCAAGGTGTCGTCGCCCGTGAATACCTTCTTCGCGCAGCATGACTTCTGCCTCAAGATTGAGATAACGCTCGATTTCTACAATTAAGTCGGTGATCGCGCCAGAGGCGCGTGAACGTAAACGTCGTAGGTCGGCTGAGAACTGAGCCAGTCTTGCGTAGCCAGCACGTGAGAAATCTCGAGCATTCGCAGTATCAATTTCATCGAGGGCATCGATTAATGAGCCGACTATTTGGTCGTCATTATCTGCGGTGAGTGGATTTCCAGCGATGATGTTCTGAACGAGAGTGCGGTTATCTGACCCTTCGCTCTTGGCACGACTGCGAGAGAATTTTCCAAGAGCTGCAATATCACGGGGACCAAGGTTGATGCGCGGGCCTGTCAGGTGACGCATGAGCGCACCGCCCGCATCAGGTGAATTAATAATCTTGAGAAGTGCCACGATATCTGCAACCTCAGGTACATGGATGAGACCACCAAGACCTAGTACTTCGGATGGAATTGAAGCAGCAGTCAGTGCCTCTTGGATATAAGAAATCTGTGACTTCTTGCGCACAAGAACGGCGAAAGTTTTTGGCTTTTCAGCCTTTGCATTGGCCTGCCATAGTGGTGTGAAGTACTCAGCGATCGCTTGTGCTTCGGCTACGAGGTTTTCAAAGATTCCACAGACAAGATCGCCTGCGCCAGCATTTGAACGTTCGCGCAGCGGAAGCACTGTCACGCCATCGTTGTTGCGCACGTTCTCAGAGATTATGTTTGCAACGTCGAGGATATTTTTATCGTTTCGATAGGTGGTAGATAAGTTGTATTGAAGCTCGCCGGTGGACTTTGCGCCTTTAGGGAAGTACTGATTAAAGGCGCCAATTGTTCCTGCAGCTGCACCGCGCCAGGTATAGATACTCTGGCACGGATCGCCCACTGCGGTAACGGGGTGGCCTTCGCCAAAAAGTGTCGAAAGTAAACGTACTTGTGAGTGTGATGTGTCTTGGTACTCATCAAGCAAGACAACTGGATACTTTGCACGTTCGATAGCACCGACGTCTGGGAATGATTGGGCAATTCTCGCTGCTAGTGCTATTTGATCGTCGAAGGAGAGTTGTCCACTAGTCCGTCTCTGTTCGAGGAAAGACTCCATCATCGCAACGAGACCACTGCGCTGGGAGGCAACCATCGCTGCGTCACGCACTCCCGGATTTGTTGGTCCGCTCATGCGCGAGAGTTCCGATAACAACTTGTTGTCTTCGTCAATTATCTGATCACCTGACACTTGGTGCTCGAGTGCTTGAGAAGTCAGCCCCATGAGATCTTCAACCACAGTCTTTACAGAGCTTTCATTGCTATAGCCAGTGCTATCCCAATTGCGCACGATGCGATTGGCCATCATCCAGAGCGCAGCTTCACCTAGCGGCTGCGAATCTGCATCGATTCCTAAGCGAATGGAGTGCTCGGACAAGATGCGTCCCGCGTAAGAGTGATAGGTGGTGACAGAAGTATCGAGGCTGGCAAATGGGCGTGCTATGCCACTTTTCTCCATACCCTTCGCCAGCTGTGCCAAGCGTTTGCGGATGCGCAAGTTGAGTTCCCCAGCGGCTTTGCGAGTAAAGGTAAGACCGAGAATTTGATCGGGGCGCACAAATCCATTGGCGACGAGGTAAACAACACGAGCTGCCATCGTCTCTGTCTTACCAGAGCCTGCACCTGCAATCACCACTGCAGGTTCAAGTGGATTGGATTGGATCGAAATGATGAGTGATTGTTCTTGACTAGGCGACGGGAAAGATGGATCGATGAGTTGGATAAATCGCGCTACATCAGCTGGCGAAAATTTCTCAACATATGCATTACTCATCCGATCACCGACCTTCCTTGAAGGTGAACCGGACATGAGCTCTTGACTGGGCAATAACCACAGAAGTTATTCTTCTTTGCGATAAATACTGGAGATGACATCTTCTCTGCAATTTCCTCAAGGTGCTCGGTGACCTCACTGGCAACAATCGGAGGACGTTCACGCGTTGTGACGCTCTTTGCTTCATGGCCCAAGAAGACGAGATGTGACCCAGAAATCTGTGGATCATCAAACTTCTTTTCAAATCCATTGAGAACAACAGCGAGCTGGTAGCAGGCAAGCTGTAGATTTTCGGCAGCTTCTTTTGCGCTGATTGCTTTTCCGGTCTTGAAATCGACCACAAAGAACTTTCCATCGCTATCTACCTCAAGGCGATCGACAGAGCCACTTACCTTTGCACGGCCAAGTACAAAGTCAAACTTCAGCTCGACTCCTTCTACAGCTCGTGATGAATCGCGGTGGTAACGCGCAAATCGTTCGAGCATCTTCTGGGCTCGCTGCAATTGGAACTTACTAATCCATCCCGTCGATTCGGTAATCAGTGGCCAGGCTTGCTCGAGGGATTCATAGAGATATTGGTCCGTGATGGAAGGATCTTGCGCCTTGATACGGGCATATTCGTGAATAACAGTGCCCAGTAGCTGAGCTGTTGAGTCGCCATCCGAGCCGCCATTACGCTCAAGCAGCCACTTCAATCCACAGGTCTCAAAGGATTCAGCAGCGCTCGGAGATATTGGTACTAACTGGCCTTCATCAAAGAGAGGTGCATCGGTAGAGAGAGGATGTGCACCGAGCCAATTATCGGGATGGGCAACAGAGATATCTGATGTTGAAAGAGTGGCGAGCAACCCTGCAGCGAGATCGCCCCTATCGGTAGCGAGAGCACGACGAAGTGAGGCGACGAGAGCGTTGGCTGTCAGCGGTCGTGAATCACTAAATTCGAGTGAGGTGAAATCTTCTGATTCTGTTGCCTCCAAGAAGAATGGTGAGGGTGAATCTTCCTCTCTGGTAACTGCAGTGATATGCAATTGGTCTGATGCTCGCGTGGTAGCTACATGGAATAAACGTCTCTCATCTTCTGCTAAAGATTGTGCGGTGATGAGATCGAGGGCAACTTGAGCAAGCTCTTCGCCGTGCCGTTCGCGTTCAACTAATCGTTCTGCACCTAACAAGGTGCTGCGCTGTTTGAGGTTAGGCCAACTTCCCTCTTGGATTCCTGCAACAAAGACTCGTTTAAATTGAAGCCCCTTTGCTGAGTGCACAGTTAAGAGTTCTACGACATCAGGGCGGACACCTTTGGATGTAATGAGGTCGGAGACGATATTTTCTTGTGCGATTTCATTGAGGAATATCTTGGGATGTGCCCCCGGCATGCGATCGATATGTCGCGCAGCTGAATCAAAGAGCTGAACCATGGCATCGAGGTCGCGATCGGCAGTGGCGCCGCGAGAACCGCCGCGAAGCGCTGCACGTTGCCAGCTCTCAGAAATCAGCTCATTTTCAGCGTTTTTCGCCTTCGACCAAATCGCCCACAGGAGATCATGAATTGATGCGCTCTTTTTGCGCATTGCTGCACGAGCTGCAACGAGAAGTTCATGCACTCGGCGGAGTTCAGCAGATTCCTCGATAGGAATATCACCACTATCGATTGCATCGATAATCATTTGAGTGCCGGTACGAGTATCTGTTGATTCATCGCGGGCTTTGAGCAGTGCAGTACGAATTCGACGCAAGGAAATAGAGGTTGCGCCACCGAATTCTGAGAGAAGCAGGCGTTCACAAACATCAAGTGACAGGTTTTCGATACCAACTGCAACGCGAGCTAGTAATAAGAATGGAGCAATCGCAGCATTGGATGCAATCGCCTCACGATCGCCTGCTACCGGAATTGAAGATTGTCCGAGAGCTCGACGAATTGCGGTGGCTGCAGAGTTATGGGCTCGTACGATGATTGCCATATCTGAATACGCAACGCCCTCAATAAGGTGTGCGCGCTTGATGTTGTAGGCGATGTATTGAGCTTCTTCAGCCTCTGATCGGAGTTCGACTGCTAACTTTGTAGGAGTGCCACGATGATTGGTCTGTAGTGAAATTGTTGTGGCCGTCGGAATAACGCTTTCAAGGTAAGTATCAACGCCATCGGGATCAGAACCACGGAAGCGACCGACAGCGGAAGCTGGGTCGACCACTGCCACAAAGTCATTGCCCATCAATAGTTCGAGCAATCGACGTTGCGCTGGGTCGGTTTCATGAAATTCATCGACCATGATTGTTGTAAATCGCTTACGCAGGTTCTCTAACAACTCTGGATTGCTCTTCAGATGCGCAATGGCAGCATTGATGATTTCTGATGGGTCGATGCGCATCTTGGCGTCCCCTGCACCGGTATCCATACCTGCTGATACTTCAAGATACTGCTGCCAGAACTGCGCAGCTGGTGCCCAGAATCGCTCTTGTAAACGCTGACCTTTTTCACGTAATTGAGAAGGTGTTAATCCGCGCTCGGTAGCACGCATCATTAAATCGCGGAGTTCACGAATGAATCCCTGAGTAAGTAGAGGCTCACCCATGACACCTTGATCTTGGGTCTCTGGATTCATTCGAAGATCGGCTGGCCACCAAGAAACGTTGTCCGCGATATTTCCTTCAAGCAGCGTGCGGATAAATGCTTCTTGCTCAGCACCTGAAATCAGAACCGTCTCACGGAAGTTATCGCCAGATGTCATCGACAAGATTGAGAATGCAAGTGCATGGAAGGTACGTGCGACGGGCTCTTGAACTGTATCGCCGGCTGCCACAACAATTGCGTCACGAATTTCAGAGGCGCGTTCGCGGCCAAAGGTAAGAATGAGTATGGAATCGGTAGACGCTCCGCCACGAATGCGATCGATAGCGCACTCAATCAAAGT
>NZ_JBJTMK010000170.1:0-4479 GCF_046070465.1 Candidatus Planktophila sp.
CTCTTTGTAGTTGTTGCCAACTCTTTTAACGCTAGTAAATCCTTTAGCTGGCCGCCATCGCAATTAACAACAGAATGGTGGAGCAAGGCTGCAACCAATACTGGTGTACGTGAGGCAATCAAGTGGTCGCTGATGGCGGGACTATCTGCAACTGCTATCGCGCTATTGCTAGGAACTGCACTGGCATTTGCCGTCTCTCACTATTCATTCTTCGGGCGTAACACCATTTCGTTATTAGTCGTTTTGCCAATCTCGCTTCCAGGAATTGTCACTGGTATTGCACTGAATAATGCCTTTACCAAGCAGCTAGGCATCTCTACCGGACTCTTTACGGTCATTGTTGGACATGCGACCTTCTGTATCGTGGTGGTCTACAACAATGCAATCGCTCGCCTCAATCGGATGGGCACCTCTTTGCAAGAAGCTTCGATGGATCTCGGAGCAAACGGCATCACAACTTTCCGCCTGATTACTCTGCCAAATCTTGCTTCGGCGCTCTTTGCAGGGGGGCTGCTGGCCTTTGGATTATCGTTTGACGAAATTGTGGTCACAACATTTACTGCAGGACCTGGAATTCAAACTCTTCCTATTTGGATCTATAACAACTTATTCCGGCCTAATCAGGCCCCCATCGTCAACGTTGTCGCGGCAACCTTGGTAGTTGTCTCTATTATTCCAATTTACATTTCACAGCGTTTAAGCCATGACACGACCTCAGGTGGCCGTTTCTAGTTCATTACTTGGCTGTTGCAGCAGGTGTTGCAAGCTTTGCGCCAGTTGTGACGTTTGCATAAATATCGCGCTTATCGCGAATGATTGCGCGAACTGTGACTAGGCCTGCACGTGCAAAACCAATTGTTACGTCAACATTGCGGCCAGGGACCGCGCCGACTCCAGCAAAGACAGCCTTGGCGTTTGCTTGCTCACCCTCAAAGTGAATTGGCTTGTTAGTGACCAGCTTTGTCTCGCCTGTCAGTGTTGCACCTACGCCACCGACCGTGATGCCAAGAATCTGATCTGCAGCATCTGCGCGATTAACAATATGTCCGACGACAACTGCAGATCCATCTTCAGTTGCGACAAGAAGTAGGTTGCTGATGCGAAGGTCGCTGCCATCTGTATTAACAACAGCTTCTGCTCCATCAGTCACACGATTGATCATGCGAGTAGCGGCATTGGGGCCAGAACCTGAACATGATGTCAATGAAAGTGCGAGTGCGATAGAAATTGTTGTTACAGCAACTTTTGTCATTTGGCGCATGGCGTGATTATCTCATGCCCGCAAACCCTTAATTGACGCCTACTTCACGCCACTTATGGGGGGTTTTCTCGCATGGGGTTCGCTGGTAGAATTGGCGCTTATTCCCCGGCAGTACGAGAGGTTCTCCATGACATTTAAAGTTGGCGAAACAGTTGTTTACCCACATCACGGAGCAGCACTCATCGAGGCGATCGAAACCCGCGTTATTAAGGGCGAAGAGCGTATGTACCTCGTTCTCAAGGTTGCTCAGGGAGACCTTACTGTTCGCGTTCCTGCAGATAATGTCGATCTCGTAGGTGTTCGCGATGTTGTTGATTCAGCTGGTCTTGACCGCGTATTTAACGTCCTCCGTCAGCCATATACGGAAGAGCCAACCAACTGGTCACGTCGTTACAAGGCAAATCTAGAAAAGCTTGCATCAGGCGATGTCATCAAAGTTGCAGAAGTTGTTCGCGATCTTTACCGCCGCGATCTAGACCGTGGCCTCTCAGCTGGTGAAAAGCGTATGCTCGCCAAGGCGAAGCAGATTCTCGTATCAGAGCTCGCACTCGCAGAGCGCACTGATGAAGAGAAGGCTGCAATTCTCCTTGACGAGGTTCTCGCTTCGTAAATAAAGCGTTAAACCATGATCGCCGCAATCATTGCTGCCGCTGGCAGTGGCGAACGTTTCCGCGCACCTATTCCTAAGGCACTTATTCACCTTGGTGATAAATCTTTACTTGCTCATGCCATCGCAAATATCGCACCCGTGGTGGATCAGATAGTTATTACAGCACCAGCTGGATATGAGCAGCAGATTAAAGAGATCGCTGGCGAGGGAATTACCGTCGTTACTGGCGGCGCTACTCGCTCCGAATCAGTCCGGATTGCACTGGCTGTAGTAGATCCAAGTACTGATTTTGTTCTTGTACATGATGCAGCGCGAGCACTTGCCAGCATGGATTTAGCTTCACGCGTTATCAGCACGCTGGTCTATGAAAAAGAAGTTGCAGTTATCCCTGGTCTCTACGAAGTAGATACTGTCAAAGTTGTTGATAGCGCTGGGTATGTGACCTCAACTCCTGATCGTGCATCGCTTCGTAAAGTCCAGACCCCGCAGGGGTTTGCATACTCAGTATTAAAAGCTGCGCATGCAACTCCGAAAGATGCGACTGATGATGCAGTACTAGTCGCAGATGCAGGCCACAAAGTCCGCATCATTGATGGTGAAGAAAGAGCACTGAAAATTACTACGCCATCTGATTTAGCGACTGCTATGACTTTTATCGGTGATGCACAAATGTTCCGTACGGGTGTTGGCACTGATGCTCATGCATTCGGCGAAGGTCGAGAGCTCTGGCTTGCAGGATTGCTGTGGCCCGACGAAAGCGGTGTTGATGGACACTCTGATGGCGATGTTGCAGCACATGCAATCTGTGATGCGCTCTTTGCTGCGACGAGCACTGGTGATCTTGGATCTAACTTCGGAACATCACGTCCCGAATATGCAGGCGCATCCGGAACCCAGTTGCTTCAAGAGACACTTAAGATTGTTACCGATGCTGGATATTCGATTTCTAATGTCACAGTGCAGATCATCGGTAATCGCCCACGTATTGGTGGGCGCCGTGCAGAAGCGATCGCAGCAATTTCACAGGCTCTCGGTGGTGCACCCGTATCGATTTCAGCGACAACAACAGATGGAATGGGTTTAACAGGCGAAGGCAAGGGCATTGCAGCGATTGCATCAGCCCTCGTTTTTAAGTAACACCCACCCTCAAGTTACAATTTGCGCATGAGTTCGCTAAATCTTTACGACACCTTGTCGCGAACCACCACCCCATTTACACCGATAAATAAGGGCGAAGTCGGCATCTATCTCTGCGGTGCCACAGTTCAAGCTCCCCCTCATATCGGCCACGTTCGTTCTGGCGTGAACTTCGATATTTTGCGCCGCTGGCTTACTAAGAGCGGATATAACGTCACCTTTATTCGTAATGTCACCGATATCGATGACAAGATTTTGCACAAAGCTATTCACGAAGAGATGCCATGGTGGGCACTTGCACTCAAATACGAACGCGCATTTGCTGATGCTTATGCAGCTCTGAATGTTCTGCCACCTACATACGAGCCACGTGCAACTGGCCACATCACGCAGATGATCGAACTCATGCAGCTGTTGATTGATCGCGGAATGGCATATGCGCCAGGTAATGGTGATGTCTATCTTGAGGTTCGCAAACTTGAATCGTATTTAACCTTGTCACGACAGAAGCTCGATGACCTTCTTCCGGCTGCCGACGCCGATGAAACTTTTAAGCGCGATGTTCGTGACTTCGCGCTATGGAAGGGCGCAAAGCCGGGAGATCCATCATGGCCGACTCCTTGGGGTCCGGGTCGTCCGGGTTGGCACCTTGAGTGCTCTGCCATGGCACATACATATTTAGGTGAAGCATTTGATATCCACGGCGGTGGACTTGATTTGATTTTTCCTCACCACGAGAACGAAATCGCACAATCCGAAGCAGCTGGTTACGCCTTCGCTCAGCGCTGGTTGCATAACGCGTGGGTGACAGCATCTGGCGAGAAGATGTCAAAGTCACTCGGCAATTCACTGCAGGTGCACGAGCTATTAAAGACGGTACGTGGAATCGAGCTTCGTTGGTACTTGGGTTCTGCTCACTACCGTTCCATGCTCGAGTTCTCCCATGAAGCACTTGCAGAATCTGCCACCGCTTTCCGCCGTATCGAATCTTTCTTGCATCGTTCGGTTGAGATTCTTGGTACTGAGCCAACACCAGTGCTGGGCACTGCTTTTATCGATGCTATGAATGATGACTTAGCTGTTCCTACAGCGCTTGCATCGATTTCAGAGGCGCTTCGTCTTGGTAACAGCGCCATTACTTCTGGTGATAAGGCAGTCATTGCATCATCGGCAAATGAAATTCGCGGAGCACTGGATGTTCTTGGTTGCGATCCTTTTGATCCAGCATTTGCATCTTCTTCAACAAGCGATGATGTGACTGCAGCACTTGACGGCACAATCAAGTTGGCGCTTGCTCAGCGGGAAGCAGCTCGAGTACGTAAAGATTTTGAAAATTCAGATGCGATTCGCGATGGCTTAACCGCTCTTGGAATCGTTATCGAGGATACAGCGCAAGGACCACGATGGTCGATCTCACGTAAGACTGAAGGAAGTGGTTCATAATGGCCGGAAATTCAAAGCCTCGCGGCGC